>VBAN01000243.1:2506-7302 GCA_005882445.1 Candidatus Segetimicrobium genomatis
AGTAGTTTTCGCCGCGGATGGGCGCGCCCGCGAGGCGGCGGCGCGTGGCAATCTGTCCGACATGCGTCAGCGCGTCGGCGATGGGGCCCTGGAAGAGCTTTTCTGCCGGCGCCTCGAGCGGAGCGCCGGAGGCCAGGTACGCGTCGAAGGCGGCGAGCGCGGCGAAGAAGCGCTGCACTCCCGCGTCCCACGGCAGCGCCGGAGAGTCGTGCCACACCCGGTCTCCCCTGGCCATGGACAATGCCCACTCGAGCAGGTCGCCGAGATGCGCCAGGATTTCCCCCGGAGTCCGGGTGGTCTCGGAAATACGGAATTCCGCAAAGCCCGGGGGCGCGTCGCGCAGCACCTTTCCTCCCCGATACGCCAGCGTCGCAGCGCTATGGCGGAGCCACCGGCGATCGGCGCCGGACCCCGTCTCCTCGATGGCGCTCATCGGGGCGACTTTCGGCGGCAGGTCCCCGGGTCCTTCCGCTACCGGCGGATGGCGTTCACCCGCGGCCGATGAACGGCATCTTGGTGGCCATCACGGTCAGGAACTGGACGTTTGTGTCCAGCGGCAGGCTCGCCATGTAGACGACCGCGCGCGCGACGTTGGCCGGGTCGATCCGCGGCTCGGCGCGGATCGATCCGTCGGCCTGGGGGACGCCCCCCTCCATTCGCGCCGTCATGTCGGTGGCGGCGTTGCCGATGTCGATCTGCCCGCAGGCGATGTCGTACTTCCGGCCGTCGAGCGAGGCCGACCTGGTGAGACCGGTGATCGCGTGCTTCGTCGCGGTATACGGCGTGGAGTTCGGCCGGGGGCTGGACGCGGACAGCGAGCCGTTGTTGATGATGCGGCCGCCGCGGGGGTCCTGGGTCTTCATCAGCCGGAACGCTTCCTGGGTGCAGAGGAACGCGCCCGTGAGGTTGGTCTCGACGACCGTCTTCCACTGCTCGTGCGTGAGATCCTCGAGCGGGACAGGCGGCGCCCCAACCCCGGCGTTGTTGAACAGCAGGTCGAGCCGGCCGAAGGCCGCTTTCGTCCTGGCGAACAGGGTCCTCACGGACGACGGATCGGTGACGTCGGTGGGGACGACCAATGTCTGGCCTTCCGATCCCGCCGCCTCGGCCGTCGCGGTCAACGGCTCCCGGCGGCGTCCGGCGAGCACGACCGAATACCCCGCGCCCACCAGCGCCAGCGCGACGGCCCTGCCGACGCCCGATCCGGCGCCGGTCACGATGGCCACTCTGTTCGCCGCGTCCATCCCTGCGCTCGGAGGTCTCGCCTAGGCGCGGCGCAGGAGCGCGTCCTTCAGGCGGGCGGGCGTGAGGGGCGCGGTGCGGAGGCGCGCGCCGGTGGCGTCGTAGATCGCATTGGCGATCGCCGGGGCCGTGGCCACCGCGGCCGGTTCCCCGGCTCCCGACGGCGCAAGGTCCGGATGGTTGATCAGGACGATGTCGATGGCGTCGGGGGCGTCCGGCGTCCTGAGGATGGGGTAGGTGGCCCAGTCGACGCTGGTCACGCCCGACCGCTCGAACTGCACTTCCTCCTTGAGCGCCCAACTGGTCGACTGGATCAGGTTCGCTTCGATCGTGCCCCGCAGGCCGTCCGGGTTGATGATCAGCCCGCAGTCGTGCGCGATCACCAGGCGGCTGATGTGAATCTGCCCTGTGGCCTGATTCACCTCCACCTCTGCGATCGTGGCCAGCCGCGTGTTGCCGCGGGGGGCATAGGCGATTCCGCGTCCGGTGGCCAGCCCGGACGGCGAGACGCCTTTCTTGGGCGACGGCCGCGAGATCCAGCCGGCTTTTTGCGCCGCCGCCTGGATCACCGCGATGGCCCGCGGGTCCTGCAGGTAGCGCAGCCGGAATTCCACCGGGTCGACGCGCAGCGCGGCGGCCAGCTCATCGACGAACGACTCCGCCCCGAAGGTCGTCCCCGGCTGGCTGGGAGCCCGGAGATACCCGGTGCGCAGCGGCGACGCCTCCTGGGGCCAGGGCACGACCTCGCCGGCCCTGCGCTTGTTGGGAAAGGCGTAGGCCTCCTGCAGATTCGGGGGTTCATCGATGCTGTCCGCCGGCAGCCCGATCAGATGCGCGGCCAGGAAGTTCCCCGCGCGCTCCGGTTGAGGAGGGACCCCCCGGCCGGTGAAGTCGCGCGCCACATAGTCCCAGGCCACCACGTTCCCCTGGTCGTCCAGACCGGCGCGGATCGCCGTGACGACCGGCGGTCCTTTGGGATCCCAGCCCGTTTCATCCGCCCGCATCCACTGCACGCGCACCGGGCGGCCGACCGCCTGCGAGAGGAGCGCGGCGTCGGCGGCGGCATCGTCGGATCCGCTGCGGCCGTATGAGCCGGAGCCTTCCACCCAGATGACGCGCACGGTGCCGGGCGGCAGGTCGATCAGTTCCGCAAGGCCCTGGCGCAGTTGGTGGGGGTGCTGAGTGCTCGACCAGATCGTCGCTCCCCCATCGCGGACGTCCGCCACCGCGCAGGACGGGCCCATCATGGCGTGGGAGAGGAACGGCCACTCGTACCGGGCCTCGATCGTCCGCGCCGCTTTGGCCAGCGCCGCGTCGACGTCGCCCACTTCACCCATCACTCTCCGGAGGCGGGCCGGCATCGACCACATGACCCGGTACAGGTCGGCCATCGGCGGCCAGGAGACCTCGGAGGGCGACCACGTGACCTTGAGGTTCCGCGCCGCCTGGATGGCGTCCCACTCCGTGTCGGCCACGACCCCAAGGAAGTTCCCCTTCCTGACCACTTTGACCGACCCGGGAAGGGCCTGCGCCCCTTCCGCCGCGAGGAGCCTGGCGCCCGGCGGAGCCGGCCGGATCACGCGGCCGTGCAGCATGTCCGGCACCCGCACGTCGACAATGTACGTAAAGCGCCCGGTCGCTTTGTCGGGAATGTCGATCCGCGGAACGGGCTGGCCGACAATCGTATATTGGTCCGGGGATTTCGGCCGAGCGCTTCCCGCGACGTCGAGCGAGGAGCCCTCGCCGCTCGTCTTCAATGTCACGTCGAAATGCCGGCCTCCGATGAGCTCTCCAAACGACGCGGTTTTCGTCGTGTCATCCGTCCTGCGCACGACNNNCACCGTCACGGATCGTGAGCCGGTCCGCCGGCGCCCCGAGGCGGGCCGACGCGAGTTCCAGCAGCACCCGCCGGGCTTCCGCGGCCGCGTTGCGAAGCGGCCTCGCGCCGGTGGAGATTGCTCGGCTTCCCCCGATTCCCGCCTGATCCGGGGTCCGCGCCGTATCACCCATGACGAGGGACACCGACCGGACCGGCACATCGAGTTCCTCGGCGACGATCTGCGCGTAGGCCGTGGCGATCCCCATCCCGAGCTCGAGCATCCCGGTGAACACCGTCACGTTCCCGTCCTCAGCGACCGCGAGCCACGAATCGAGCCGCGCAGGATCGGTGACCGTCTCCGCGGCCGCCGCGCCGGCCGCACCGGGCTGGGCGCCGAGGATCATCGGCGGCATCGCGAAGCTGACGACCACCGCCCCCGAGGTTTTCAGGAACTGGCGGCGCGAAAGGGTGTGCGCGCTGACCGTGTTCATCGCGTCCTCACCCCCCGTGCGCGGCGGCGCGCCGGACCGCGCGCAGAATGCGCGTGTCGGCGCCGCAGCGGCTGATCAGGCCCGAGAGGGCCGTCCGGATCTCCGCGTCGCCCGGATGGGGAGTCTTGTCCAGGAACGCCGCGGCCGTTATGATCCACCCGTTGATGCAGTACCCGCACTGCATCGCCTGCTCCTCGATGAAGGCCTGCTGGACCGGGTGCGGACGGTCGGGGGAGCCCAGGCCTTCCAGGGTCGTGACCGGCTGGTCGCCCACGGAGGAGACAGGGATGGAGCACGAGCGAACCGCCACGCCCCCCAGATGGACGGTGCATGCCCCGCACTGCCCGAGCCCGCAGCCGAAGCGCGGCCCCTGCAGCTGCAACTCGTCCCGCAGCACGTAGAGAAGCGGGGTGTCGGGGGAGGATCGAACCGTGTGGGCCGTGCCGTTCACCGTCAGCCGGAGCGGGGAAGCCCAACCGGGGACGGCGGGCGCCCGCGCCACGCGGCCACCGGATTTGCTGTCGATGGGATCGCTGCTCATTGTGCTCATCCTCCAACCTCAAGAGATTGAACAGTTAGAAGAGATACCCACCATATGAGGCAACGAGACCGAGCCACCGCTACCATATAATATACCAATCGGAGAGGACATAGACACGACTCCTGCCGGCGCGTTCTCCCCCCGGTCTCGGCAGAGGCAAAGGAGAAGATGCGGATGGCGGCGTAAAGCCGCACCGGCCCCCGGCGGGGCTCCAAACCAGAGTGGGACTGACGGCATATAGAGGTTGGTGGCGATGAGCTCGGGCGGCTATGATGCGTTCGTTGTCGGCGGAGGGCACAACGGGCTGGTGTGCGCGTCCTACCTCGCCAAAGGCGGCCTGCGCGTGTTGGTGCTCGAGCGCCGCGAAATCCTGGGGGGCGCGTGCGTCACCGAGGAGCTGTTCCCCGGATTCCGGTTCTCCGCCTGGTTTCACGTCTACCATATCGATCCACAGAAGTGCAGTCTATTCCCCGGTGATCGCGCGCTCGTGGTGTGGGACGACGTCGAACGGACGCAGGATGCGATCGCGAAGTTTTCAACGCACGACGCCGCCGCGTACCCGCACTGGGTGCGCTTCTGGGAGCGCGCGGCCGGCCTGATCTACCCCTACTTCCTCAGACCCGCGCCGACCTTGGCCGAGCTGGCGGCGGGGCTGCGCACCGCGGACGACCAGGCGTTCCTCGATGCGCTGGTGGGGGCCAGC
>VBAN01000244.1:0-2565 GCA_005882445.1 Candidatus Segetimicrobium genomatis
TCGATGAGTCCGTGCTCGAGCACGAACTCGGCGGTCTGGAACCCGTCCGGCAGTTTTTGCCGGATGGTTTGCTCGATGACGCGTCGCCCCGCAAACCCGATCAGCGCCCCGGGCTCGGCCAGGATGACGTCGCCCTGGAAGGCGAAGCTGGCGGCCACCCCCCCGGTGGTCGGATCGCAGAGCACGGAGATGAACGGGACGCCAAGCTCGCCGAGGCGTCCCACGGCGACGCTGGTCTTGGCCAGCTGCATCAGCGAGAGGGCGCCTTCCTGCATGCGGGCGCCGCCGGACGCGGAGAAGAGCACGAGCGGCCAGCGCCGCCCGCCGGCACGCTCGGCGCTGCGGGCCACCTTTTCTCCCACGACCGCGCCCATGCTCCCGCCGAGGAAGCCGAACTCCATGGCGTCCACGACCGCGCCCCGCCCCTCGATCGCGCCGGTCCCGGTGATGCTCGCTTCCGGAACCCCGGTCCGGCGCTGCGCCTCCTCGATCCGCGCGGGGTACGGCTGCTCGTCCACGAACCCCAGAGGATCGTCGGGCACGAGCCCCTCGTCGTGCTCCTCGAAGGACCCCTCATCGAGCACGAGCGCCAGGCTGTCGGCGGCCGAGAGCCGGTGATGGTAGCTGCATCGGGGGCAGACCCGCAGCTTGCGTTCCAATTCTTTGCGATACACGAGGGTCGCGCAGCGGGGACACTTTGACCAGAGGCCGGCGGGAACGTCCCGGCGCCCGCTGGAGGGGTAGTCCGGACGGCGGATCCAGTTCAGCACCGCGGGGAGCTCCATTCCCGAAGGCAGGGATGGCTCAAATTGCTTCGATTATACCGTAGGAGTCCCGGGCGCGCAAAACAACCCGCCGGGATCGCCGGGAGGCCGGGGAGCGCCGCCCGCGGCCACGGGGGCGGGGGCGGCGGTGGGGCGTGGGGCCTAGCGCGTCCGCGGCACCACATGGCTGCCCACGCGAAAATGAGCCCCCGGGGAGGATGTTATAATGGAGGCGCCAATCAAAGGAGGGATCGTCCATGGCAATGGAACAACCCAGCGCGCCCGCGAGGCGGCGGGGCGCTGGATACCCGGCCGCTGTGCTGGCGGTCATCCTCGTGATCGTCGTTGGGACCCTGCTCGGAGGCATCGTCCTGCCGCAGTACCTGAACATTCATCCTGTCTTCTCGGCGCAGCCGGTCTTGCCAGCCTCTCCCGCCGCCCCGCCGGCGGCGCCCGCCCCGCCGCCGTTCGCTCAGCCATCGCCCGGGGCGCCGGTCCGCGTGGTGCCCGAGGAATCGGTGGTCATCAACGTCGTGAAACAGGTCCGTCCCTCGGTCGTCAACATCGATACGGAGTCGCAGGTGCAGACCGTCTTCGGGGTCTTCCCCCAGCAGGGGGCGGGATCGGGCGTGATCGTGCGTCCCGACGGCTACATCCTGACGAATAACCATGTGGTTCAGGGCGCGACGACCATCAAGGTGACGCTGACCGGCGGCAAGGTCCTCAGCGGCCGGCTGATCGGCCGCGACCCGCTCGCCGATCTCGCCGTGATCAAGGTGGACAGCAAGGATCCGCTTCCGGCGGCGCGGCTGGGCGATAGCCGCAGCCTCCAGGTCGGCCAGCTGGCGATCGCGATCGGCAACCCGTTTGGGCTTGGCAGCACCGTCACCACCGGCGTGGTCAGCGCGCTCAACCGGAATATCGAGCTGCCGAACCTGATCGTCGAGAACCTCATCCAGACCTCCGCGGCGATCAACCCCGGAAACAGCGGCGGCGCGCTGGTGGACAGCTCCGGGAGCGTGATCGGCATCAACACCGCGATCATCCCGAACGCACAGGGGATCGGGTTTGCGATTCCCAGCGACGTCGCCCGCACGGAAATGGACCAGCTTATCGCGAACGGCCGCGTCATCCGGCCCTGGGTGGGGGTGATCTACGGCGGGGAGGTGGACCCGCAGGCGGCCAAAGCCTATAACCTCGGGACCGACCACGGCGTCGTGGTCCGGCAGGTCGAGCCGAAGGCTGCGGCCGAGCGCGCGGGCGTCAAGGCCGGCGACATCATCACGGCGCTGAACGGGGACCGGATCGACAACTGGAACACGTTCGTCCACGACGTCGTCAGCAAGAAGATTGGGGAGACCATCCGGCTGACCGTCATCCGCGACGGCGCCTCGCACACGCTTTCCGTGACCCTGGCCGATCGGCCGGCGGAGACCCGCTAGCCGTGGCGGGGGCAATGGAACGAACCCTCGCGCTCGATATCGTCAAGGTGACCGAGGCCGCGGCGATTGCCGCGGCCCGGCACATGGGAGAAGGGAATACCGAGCAGGCGGATGCGGCGGCGGTCCGGGCGATGCAGGCGTCGATGGCCGAACTGGCGATCCACGGCCGCATCGTCATCGGCGCGGGGAAGCGGGATGAGGCCCCCATGCTCTACGTCGGCGAGGAAGTGGGGGGCGGCGACGGATTCGCCGTCGATGTGGCCGTCGACCCGGTGGATGGGCCGAACATCGTCGCCAAAGGCCTGCCCAACGCCATCGCGATCGTGGCGGTGACGGAGAAGGGCGGGATCCTCCATACG
>VBAN01000244.1:2603-8075 GCA_005882445.1 Candidatus Segetimicrobium genomatis
AAGGTGGATCTGCGCTGGCCCGCGGAGCGGAACCTGGGGGTGCTGGCTGAGGCGCTCGGCCGGCGGATCAGCGACATCACCGTGGTGATCCTCGACCGGCCGCGCCATGCCGATCTCATCGCGGAGGTCCGCAAGGCGGGGGCGCGAATCAAGCTGATCTCCGACGGCGATGTCGCGCCCGCCATCTCCGCCGCGGTCTCCGGCCCGGGGGTGCAGGCCGTGATGGGCATCGGCGGAGCGCCCGAAGGCGTGCTCACGGCGGCGGCGCTGCGGTGCCTCGGCGGCGAGATCCAGGGGCGGTTCTGGTACCGCAACGACGGCGAGCGCCAGCAGGCGAAAGAGATGGGGATCAGCGATCCGGACCGGATCTACCGGACCGAGGATCTCGTTCGCGGCAAGTCCCTCGTCTTCGCCGCCACCGGCATCACCGACGGAGATCTCTTCCGCGGGGTCCGGCTGTTTGGAGGAGGCGTGCGCACCCACTCCCTGGTGATGACCGCGTCCGGGCGCCAGATCCGGTTCGTGGACGCGATCCACATTCAGGATCCCTCCCGGGTGGGCGTCATCCGGCTCTGAGCGTGCTCACCCACGAGCTGCGGGCGCTCATCGCCCAGGCCGTGGACCGCGCCATCGCGGCCGGCGACCTTCCTCCCACCGCCGCTCCGCCGCCGTCCTTCGAGATCGAGGCCCCCCGGGACCCCCGGCACGGGGACTTCGCGGCCAACCTGGCGCTGGTGCTCGCGCGGACCGTCGGGGGCACGCCGCGGGCCGTGGGCGAGGCGATCCTCCGGCACCTGCCCGTCCCCTCGGCGGCGCTGCGCGGGGCGGACCTGGCGGGTCCGGGATTCCTCAACTTGAAGTTGGCGCCGGAGTTCCTCCACCGGTGGCTGCGCCGTGTTCATGCGGACGACCGCCGCTTCGGCCGCACCGATGCCGGCCGGGGCCGGCGGGTCCTGGTGGAGTACGTGAGCGCGAATCCGTCCGGGCCGCTGACCGTGGGGTCGGGACGGAACGGCGCGGTCGGAGAGACGATCGCCAGGCTCTTGGAGGCGCTCGGCTACACGGTCTCACGCGAGTACTACGTGAACGACTACGGGAACCAGATGGATCTCCTCGCCCGCTCGGTCGAGGCCCGGTATCTGGAGGCGCTGGACCGTCCTGCCGCCTTTCCCGAGGACGGGTACCGGGGCGCGTACGTCGCCGAGATCGCGCGGCAGATCGCCGCCTCGCAGGGCGCCGCCCTCGCCGGTCTGGCTCCGGCGGAGCGGCTGGCCCGGATCGGGGAGATCGTCCTCCGAGCCATGCTCGCCGACATCCGGTCGACCCTCGAGACCTTCGGCATCACCTTCGACACGTGGTTCAGCGAGCGCTCGCTCCACGAGAGCGGCGCGGTCCAGCGGGTCCTGGACGAGCTGCGCCGCCGGGATCTGCTCTACGAGCAGGACGGCGCGCTGTGGTTTCGAGCTACGCGGTTCGGGGACGACAAGGACCGCGTGCTCGTCAGGAGCGACGGCCGGCCGACGTACTTCGCCGCGGATATTCCCTACCACCTCGACAAGTACGCCCGCGGCTTTGACCACCTCATCGACGTGTGGGGGATCGACCACATCGGGGACGTCGCCCGCGTGCGCGGGGGCCTCCAGGCGTTCGGCAAAGACCCGGCCTCGTTCGAGGTGCTCATCCACCAGCACGTCCGGCTGCGCAACGAGGGCGAAGCGGTGCGGATGAGCAAACGCAGCGGGGAGTTCGTCACGCTGCGGGATCTCGTGGACGCGGTGGGGCGCGATGCCGCGCGGTTCTTCTATACGATGACGAGCCCGGCGGTCCCGATGGATTTCGACTTCGCGCTCGCGCAGCGCCGGTCCGCCGACAATCCCGTCTACTATGTCCAGTACGCGCACGCCCGGATCTGCAGTATTCTACGGGAGGCCGAGCGGGCTGGGATCGCCGCGCCGGCGGCCGAGGCGGCCGACCTGACCCCGTTGACCGCTCCGGAGGAATGGCTCCTCGCCAAGCGCGTGGTCACGCTTCCCGAGGTGGTGTACGCCGCCGGAACCAGGCGGGAGCCTCAGCGGCTCTGCGCGTATGCCCGCGAGCTGGCCGAGGCCTTCCACGTCTTCTATACGCAGTGCCGGGTGCTGACGGACGACGCCCGGTTGACCGCGGCGCGCCTGGTCCTGGTCGACGCGGCGCGGCGCGGGCTGCGCAACACCCTCGACCTGATCGGGGTGGCGGCCGTCGAGCACATGTAGGAGGCCCCCCGCCGTGGGGCGCCGGCGGCCGGCGCCCGCGCATGTTGCGGCGCCCGGGCAAACGTGGTATATATAGTACGGTCAGCCCTGCACAGCTCTTGGTGTGTTTCCAGCCCCTCGCATTGACGCGCGACCCAGATGGGGACAGGGAGGAGAAACAGGCCCTGCGGCGAATACGCCGACCAAAGTTCTTGACCGTATGCCCCCGCATGCCCGATGCCGGCTTCATCCCACGCCAGCGCCAACCGGATGGCGAGGCATTTGAGCCAGCGGATCGTCCCCGCGAGCAGCCGGCCTTCATGCACCGCTCCCTCTCGTTGGTGACGTCCTGTCTCTCCCGTTGAGCGGTCGGCACGCGCGGGGTGCGGTGGGGAGCCGCCGGGGGTCTGGCGCGCCCCGGGGGAGTGGGGGGAGACGCCTGAGGAAGCCGGACTTGGGGTATTTGAACATCTGGCGGGAGGGTGTGCGATGATCCGACTGACTCACGCCGCCGCCGCGCTGGCGTTGACCGCGGCGGTGACCGCTGCGGTCATCCCGGTGTCGGCCGCGATCTTCTCCGATATCCAGGGGGATCCGAACCAGCGGGGGAGCGAGAAAGTGGTCGTCGCCGGTGTCCTCGCCGGATTCCCCGACGGGACGTTCAAGCCGGGTCAACCCATCAGCCGGCTGGCGGCGGTGGCCTCCCTGGCGAAAGGATTGGATGTCAAAGGCTCGGGCACGCTCCCGAACTACAAGGATCTCGCCGACGTCCCCGAGGACGTGCGGCCGGTGATCGCGGCTCTGCTGAACACCGGGGCCGTCTCGCAGCAGAAGGCGGAGATCAAGAAAGGCGACCTCCTCTACCAGCTGGCGACCGACAAGGCGGTGTACGGCACCGAGGACCCGGTCGACCTCACCATGACGATCACGAACACCGGGAAGGATGACGTGAAGTTCACGTATCCCACAACGCAGCAGTACGACTTCATCGTGAAGTCCGCGGCCACGGAGATCGCCCGGTGGTCGTTGGGGACGACGTTCGTGCAGGGGAACCTCGACCTGATCCTCGCCCCGGGAAAGTCGTTCGTCTTCAACACCCGGTGGCTGCAGAAGGATCAGGACAACCACCTCGTGCCGGCGGGATCCTACGAGATCATCGGCCTCTCCCCGGCGAAGGACAACATGGTCACGGTCGCCCTGCAGTTCCAGAAGGGGCTGCTCTCAACGTTTCCGGACAACACCTTCCGCCCCAACGCGCAGGTGAGCCGCGCGGAATTCGCGGCCCTCGTGGTCCGGGCCCTGGGCCGGCAGGGGGAGGCGACGCAGAAGACCTCCGCGCCGCTCTCGGTCAAAGACGCGGAGGACGTTCCGGCGACCCTGCATGGGTACGTGGCGGTCGCCATCGATCAGAAGATCCTCCCACCCTCGGCGGACGGGACGTTCCGGCCCAACGCGCCGACCACCCGGGGCGAGGCCGCCGGCGCGCTGGCGACGGTGATGAGCGCGCTCAACAAGTTCAATTACGTGAAGGGGAAGCTCGTGAGCGTCGGGTCCGAGGGCATCACGGTGAGCATCGAGACCTCGGCGGTGCAGTCCTATGCGCTCACTCCCCAGGTCGCCGTGTACCGGAACGACAAGGCGGTGGCCCCGAGCGATCTCAAGCCCAACGATCAGGTCCTGATGCTGCTCACGGGTCCTCGAGGACGGGCCGGCTATATCGAGGCCACGGGACAGTGAGCGCGGCCGTGACCTGCGGGGAATCCCCGGCCCTTCGGTGACGGCACAGAACCGCGTGGAGGTGGCACGGCGTGGCAATCGCGGAACTTGAGACCAAGAGTTTTGACGAGCTCCAGGGGCTCGCCAAAGACCTCAGCATCCCCAACTTTCGCCGCTACCGGAAGCAGGAACTGATCATGAAGATCCTGCAGGTGCAGACGGAGCAGAGCGGGCTGATGTTCCGCTCGCGCATTCTGGAGATCATGCAGGAAGGGTACGGATTTCTACGCACGAGCGGCTATCTCCCGGGCCCCGAGGACATCTACGTCTCGCCTTCGCAGATCAAGCGGTTCGGCCTCCGGGTGGGGGACGAGGTCCTGGGGCAGGTCCGCGCCCCCAAAGACAACGAGAAGTACTACGCTCTGCTCCGCGTCGAAGCGGTCAACGGGCTCGACCCGGAGCAGGCCCGGTCCCGGCCCGACTTCGAGAAGCTGACCCCGGTCTTCCCGCACGAGCGCTTCAAACTGGAGCTCCCCCAGAGCGATCTCACCGTCCGCATCGTCGACCTGTTTGCCCCGATCGGCAAAGGCCAGCGGGCCATGATCGTGTCGCCGCCCAAAGCCGGCAAGACGACGCTGCTGAAGAAGATCGGGCAAAGCATCGTGCAGAACGACCAGGAGGCCTACCTGATGGTCCTCCTGCTCGACGAGCGCCCCGAGGAAGTCACGGACATGCGCCGTTCGGTCGAAGCCGAGGTCGTGGCCTCCACCTTCGATCGCCCGCCGGAAGAGCACGTGCAGGTCGCCGACCTCGTGCTCGAGCGGGCGAAGCGCCTCGTCGAAGGGGCCCACGACGTCGTCGTCCTTCTCGACAGCCTCACCCGGTTTTCCCGCGCAAACAACCTGGTGATTCCTCCCAGCGGCCGAACCCTGTCGGGAGGACTGGATCCGGCCGCCCTCCACCGGCCCAAACGGTTCTTCGGCGCCGCCCGGAAGATCGAGGAAGGCGGGAGCATCACGATCGTCGCCACCGCGCTGATCGATACCGGGAGCCGCATGGACGATGTGATCTACGAAGAGTTCAAGGGCACCGGCAACATGGAACTGCACCTCAACCGGAAGCTGCAGGAGCGCCGGACCTTCCCGGCCATCGATATCAAGCTGTCCGGAACCCGGCGGGAGGAGCTGCTCCTGAACGAGGAGGAGCTGCGGAAGGTGTGGGTGCTCAGGAAGAGCCTGGAGACGCTCGACACGGTGGCCATGACCGAACTGATCCTGGACCGGCTGCGCAAGACTCCCAACAACCAGGCGTTCCTCCGGTCGATTATCAAGAACAGCGAGAACGACGCCTAAGGGCCAATCGTCCCGGGCCTGCCGCCGCGCCCCGGGCGGCCGGCTTCCCCCAGGCCCTCCCGGACGGGCCAGATCGCGGCTACATTCCTGCCGGTTTTCCTTAAAGTTTGGTTAGGAATGGTGAAATCTGGGTAAAAGAAGGCAATAGGCCCAGAGGCACTCCATCGCAGCTT
>VBAN01000245.1 GCA_005882445.1 Candidatus Segetimicrobium genomatis
TGGAAGCTCCCGGTGCTCTACGTCTGCGAGCACAACCGGTACGGCGAGTACACGCCGTCCGACGAAGTGACGGCCGGCGACGTCAAGGCCCGCCCCGCCGCGTGGGGGGTGCGCACGGACGAGGTGGACGGCCAGGACGTCCGGGCGGTCTACGCCGCGGCGCTGGGGCAGGTGCAGCGGACCCGCGCGGGAGACGGGCCGGGGTTCCTCCTCTGCCATACCTACCGGTTCCGCGGCCACCACGTCGGCGACATCAACCGCACCTACTACCGCTCGCAGCACGAGGAGGCGGCGTGGTCGCGCGAGCGGGATCCGATCCGCCTGCTCGGCCTGTGGCTGATCCGGCAGCGCATGGCGGACGCCGCGGAACTCGAGCGGGTCGAGCAGGGCGTCCGCGCGGAGATCACGGCCGGCCTGCAGTTCGCGCTCGAGGCGCCGTACCCCGACCCGAGCGAGGTGACCGAAGATGTCTATGCTTAGGGCGGAGCCGGCCGAGGGGGGACGGGCGGCGACGCGGGACCTGACCTTCGGCCAGGCGATCAAGGAAGCGCTGGCCCAGGAGATGCGCCGCGATCCGCGCGTGTTCATCATCGGCGAGGACGTCGCTGAAGCGGGCACGGTGTTCAAGGTCCTGGCCGGGCTCGTCGAGGAGTTCGGGGCCAAGCGGGTGCTCGACTCGCCGATCTCGGAGGCCGGCATCACCGGGATCGGGGTCGGGGCCGCGATGACCGGGATGCGCCCGGTGGTCGACATCATGTTCGGCGATTTCATCACCCTGGCGATGGACCAGATCGTGAACCAGGCGGCCAAGGTGCACTACATGTCGGGCGGCAAATTGCGGGTGCCCATGGTCATCCGCACGACGATGGGCGCGACCCGGCGGTCCGCCGCGCAGCACAGCCAGAGCCTGCACGTGTGGCCCGCCCACGTCCCGGGACTGAGGGTCGCGCTCCCCTCCACCCCGGCCGACGCCAAGGGGCTACTCGCGACCGCGATCCGCGACGACAACCCGGTCGTCTTCTTCGAGGACAAGATGATGTACCAGCTCAAGGGCCCCGTCCCGGAGGGCGAGTACGCCATCCCCTTCGGGCTCGCCGACATCAAGCGGCCGGGGACCGACATCACCATCGTCGCCACCAGCAGCATGGTGCACGTGGCGCTGGACGCGGCAAACGCGCTGGAGGAGGCGGGGATCAGCGCGGAAGTGGTCGACCCCCGCACGCTGGCGCCCCTGGACGCGGAGACGCTCATCGCGTCGGCGCAGAAGACCGGCCGGGCGATCGTCGTGGACGAGGGGTACCAGCAGTTCGGGGCGACCGCGGAGATCGCCGCGGTGATCGCCGACGGGGCCTTCGACTACCTGGACGCCCCGGTTAAACGCATCGGGGCGATGAACGTCCCGGTGCCGTTCTCGCCCGTGCTGGAGGACCAGACCGTCCCCACCGCGGAGTCGGTGGCGGCGGCGGCGAAGGCCCTGTGCGGACGGGCGTGAGGGGCGGGGACCACGTCCCGCCGCGGGCAGTCCTCAGGAGGGAGTGACATGGGACTGAAAACGTTTGGCCTCATGGGCGTCGATTGGGAGGAGCGGGTCAACTACGACCGGCTCCGGAGAGAGCGCCTCGAGCGGGCCAAGCAGGAACTGGCGCGGTCGGGACTGGGCGCCCTGCTCTGCTTCGACATGAACAACATCCGCTACATCACGGCCACCCACATCGGGACCTGGGCGATGGACAAGTTGGTGCGCTTCTCCCTGCTCCCCAGGGACGCCGAGCCGATCGTGTGGGACTTTGGGTCGGCGGCGCGGCACCATCAGATCTACTGCCCGTGGTTGGACGGGCGCGCTCCGGCCGGCATCTCCACCCTCCGGGGCGCGATGTCCCCCGACTCCGGACGGGCGGAGGACGTCGCGAAGAAGATCAAACGGGAGTTGGAGGCCCGGGGCCTGCACAAGGAGCCGGTCGGCGTGGACGTCGTCGAATTGCCGGTCCTGTTCGCCCTTCAGGCGGCGGGCATCGAGGTCGTCGACGGCCAGCAGGTGATGCAGCAGGCCCGGCTGATCAAGACCCAGGACGAAATCACCCTGCTCAACACGGCCTGCATGATGGTGGACGCCGCCTACGACAAACTCTACCGGACGATGAAGCCGGGCATGCGCGAGAACGAGTGCGTCGGCCTCGTGGCCAAAGTCCTCTACGACCTCGGCTCGGAGCACGTCGAAGGCGTCAACGCCATCTCAGGGGAGCGGTGCAGCCCCCACCCGCACGTCTACACCGATCGCGCGCTGCGCCCGGGCGACCCGGCGTACTTCGACATCCTGCACAGCTACAACGGCTACCGGACCTGCTACTACCGCACCTTCGCCATCGGCAGCGCGTCGCCGGCCATGGTCGACGCCTACACGCGGTGCCGCGACTACCTGGACGCCGCCATCGACCTGATCCGGCCCGGGGTCACCACCGCGGACGTCGTGAAGACCTGGCCCAAGGCGCAGGAGTTCGGCTTCCCCGACGAGGAAGCGGCCTTCGCGCTGCAGTTCGGCCACGGCGTCGGGCTCTCCATCTGGGAAAAGCCCATCTTCAGCCGCCTCGTCTCGCTCGACCATCCGGAAGTCATCCAGGAAGGGATGGTGTTCGCCCTCGAGACGTTCTGGCCGGCGAAGGACGGCTGGTCGGCGGCCCGGATCGAGGAGCAGCTGGTGGTCACCAAGGACGGGTGCGAGGTGATTACCCGGCTTCCGGCGGAAGAGCTGCTCGTCGCCGGCGCCCACCACTACACGGTCGCCGGTCCCCTCCCCAAAACGCGGGAAACGCAGTCCCACCTCAACCGCCGCTCGAACGCGCGCCGGGGGGACGGAACGGTCCGCGCGGTCGTGGCGGGCGCCAAGAACGAAGGCCGGAAGATCGGGGCCTAACGCGCCGGACGGCTATGGCGGGAAAGCCTGGAGCGCGACTGACATAGAGGGATGGGGCGGATGGCGCAAGAGCAACATTGGGACGGAGGACGCTCGACAAAGGGGGCTGGCGGGCGCATGGACGCGAGAACGTTCGTGACATACATGCTCGGCGTCTCTCACGATCGGCTGCGTGAAGCCGTCGACGGCGTCTCCGAAACGGATGCCCGGCGGGTGCTGGCCGGGAGGCTGACGCCGATCATCTGGCAGGTGGGACATCTCGCGCTGGTCGACGGAATCTACGTGCGGCGCGCCGGCGGGGACTCCCCGGTGCCCGCCCGCTACGCCGAACTGTTCAAACAGGGGAGCGGAGGAGAACAGGACTACCCGCCGCTCCCGGAGGTCTGGAATGTGTTCGGCACCACCCACCGTGCGCTGATCGACCGCGCCGGGGGCGCCGACTACCAAGCGGCGGTCGACGCGCCGTCCTACAAGACCGTCGGCGAGATGCTCATGTACTCCAGCTATCACCGCGGGTACCACATCGGCAAGATCATGACGCTGCGGAGCCTGCTCGGAAAAGCCGTCGTGAGATAGGCGCGCGGCAACGGACGGCGCCGACGTCGTTATCGTCGGCGGGTCCTGAAGTCGTCGTGCCTTTCTATTGGCCTCCTGGAGCGGGAGCCGCATACGCGGTCTCGATGACCGAAGCCAGGCGTCGGGTCCCGAGCGCCGAGATGCTCATCACCACGGCGGCAATGCCGAAGATCCACCGGATACCGATCTCCGCGGACAGGAGCCCGCCCAGGAGCGGGCCGATCACGCTGCCCAGCATGATCGAGCTGCTCGTCAGCCCCATGATCCCGCCGAGGCGGTCCGGAGGACACGCGCGGGCGACGATCGTGTACAGCGGGGGCATCATCCCGCCCTGAAAGAATCCGAGGGCGGCGCGGAACACGAACAGCTGCGCCGGCGAGGCGGCCCCCGACTGCGCGGCGTACGCCACGGCCGATCCCCAGAGGGTGAGCACCAGCACCCGGCTCTCCCCGCTCCGGTCGGCCGTCCGCCCCCACACCGGAGCGCCCAGCATCGCGGTCAGCCCTGTCACGGAGAAGAGGACGCCGGCCACGGTGGCCGCCCGCTCGGGCGTCACCCCCAGCGTGCTGACGTAGACGGCAAAGATCGGCTCGACGCTCATGATGGCGATCTGGCTCGTGCACAGCAGCACTCCGGTCGTCCGGAGCGCGGGGGACCGGATGAAGTACTCGATGTTCGCCAGCACCCCGGGTCCTCCGCGGCGCGCGTGCGCGGCCGGAACCTCCTCGCGCGCGCCGCGGGCAACGACCACGGCGGCGATCCAGCACATGGCGCCGGTGATCACGAACACCGCCCGGTGGCCGACGAGGTCGGCGAGCGCGCCCCCCACGAGCGGCCCGATGATTCCCCCACCGGTGAGCGAGGTCTGGAGCAGCCCCAGCGCGGCGCCCATCCGGTCCGGCGGAATCGTCGCGGTCACGAGCGCGTTCCCCGCCGCCACGAACCCGCTCACCCCGCCCTGGACGGCGCGCAGGGCCACCAACTGGCCTGCGTTTCCCACCGCGGCGGACAGCATATTGGTCACGCCGATGCCGAGCATCGCCCGCAGCACCATCATCTTCCTGCCGTACCGATCGCCGAGCACGCCCCAGAGGGGCGCCGCGAGGGTCTGCACGAGGAAGGGCGCCGCGAACAGGAACCCGCTCCACCGCTCCACGTCTGCGGTCGTCGCCACGCCGAGCGTCCGGAGATAGAAGGGGAGAAACGGCACGATCAGCGTGAGGCCCACCATGGCGAGAAACTGCGCCACCCAGATCGCGTAGACGTTTCGCTGCCACTGCGGCATCAGGCTGCCCGAGAGGCCGGCGGGACCGGGAGGGGTCGCCTCCGACCCGCGAGAATCTCACGCGTGCATCCACGGCACGTCCAACGGAGGCGTTCAATGA
>VBAN01000246.1 GCA_005882445.1 Candidatus Segetimicrobium genomatis
ACTCCTGGCAGGTGCGGGCGGCATCGTCCGAATCGAGGAGGATGACCGGCCTCACCCGGTGCCCGAGAAACAATGACGCCAGGTAGCCAAGGTTCTTCGTGCCGCCGCAGGGCGTAATGGAGATATCGTCCGGCAGGGTCTTCCGCCGCGCCGCCCCCAGGATCATGGCGAACCCCTGGATGTACACGTAATCGGAGAAGTCTTCGACCAGCAGGTTCTTCTTCCCATCGAAGAGATTCCTCACCATCGCGTATCCCGCCGCCGCCTACAGGGGAAACATCGTTTCCCGATCGTCCGGCCACATTCCCACCATCGAGACCTCCGAGTGGCCCAACGCGTCCTCCCGGACAGCCCTCACCCACTCCAGGTGCTCGCCGGGGATCAGGAAGGGTGAGTGGGTGGTATAGAGCATTTGATGGAAGTGCGCCAGCTCCTCGAAGAACCCGACGAGTTCTTGCTGGGCCGTGGGGTGCAGATCCAACCCCGGCTCATCGAGCAGGAGGACGGCGTCCTTGTGCCCTTCCTCCGATTCCACCAGAAAGATGAGATTGAAGGAGAAGAACCATTGAAACCCCTTGCTTCTCGACTCGAGTTCGATTTCAACGCCGGGGAGCCGGTCATCGGCCACCCAGATCCGGAAATACGACCCATCGGCCTGATACCGGATGTGGTGGCGGCGCTGGTGCCACCGCGTCGAGAACTTCGCGGTGATGTCCAGCGAGCCCGTATTCAACTTGAGCTGGCGCAGTTCTCGCTTCGTCATCTCCGCTTCGAGGATCTGGGCGGTGACCGGCAGCCCCATCCGCGGCCGCTCGTCGACGATGTCCCGGCCCAGATCGAAGACCTCCTGCGCGGTCAGCCCCGCGTGCTTGAACATGGCATAGACCGTTCGGACGCGCGGGTTGTTGGGGTCTCGCTGGAGTTGATCGAGGAACTGGGGGAGGTAGATGGAGCTGTTCAGGATCCCGTATTGCTCGAAGTAGATGAACACGGGGATGCGGGCGGCCGCCAGTTCCTTCCATCGAGAGAGCCGGGAAGGCTCCCGGGCCTGGTCCAAGAGCCCCCGGGCGGCGGCGGCCAGCTGCTCGAGCAGCTCCGCGGCCGGCGGAGCGCTCAGTTTCGGGGCCTCGTCGGCCACCCCGGCGAGGAGGGCCAGGCCCTCTTCGGACCTCAGCGATTGCAGGGGCCGCGCCTCCGACTCGATCTCCACCGCCCATTCGGTCAGTTTGCCCTTGAGCGCCTGGAGCTCCGGGAAGGTCCCCGGCGCCGGGTCCCACGCGTGCGGCGTGCACGCGTCCGCGAGGCCGGTCGTGAACCGGCGGAGCGCCTGGAGGAGGGCATCCGGGGCAAGCGGAGCCTCCATGACCTGCGGGCTGAACTCCACCGTGAGATGCCCATCGTAGTACCGGGTACACGTGAAGTGGGTGGGCAATTGATCGCTCTTGTATTCGGTCAGCAGCTGGGCCCGGAGGGCATCGTCCACCTCGAACTCCACCTGACAGACCGGCCAGTCTTTGCCATTCTTGAACTCCCTGGCGAAGCGGTCACGGGGAAACTCGCGCTGGGGCAGGTAGGGCTCCGGGATGGCGGGGTTGAACTTGTGCAGCGCCTTCAGCAGCGCGGTCTTGCCCGACTCGTTTCGCCCAACCAGCGCCGTCACGCGTTCGATGGGAATCCAGCCGCTGTCATCGATGTTGCGATAGTTTAAGACTCTGAACTGCGTGACCTTGAGGCTGGGCATGGGCTCTCCCCGCGGTGTGCGCGGAACCTGATATTTTATGCCCGCCCGGGCGATCTTCTAGACGGTCGGTCCGTGGAGCCCGTTCCAGGACTCTCGGCCCCGCTCTCGAAATGATCTCAGGCATGAAAGTCGGCCGCCCCCAACCGTCACGGCTCTCCTCCCCCGAGGCACGCGCAGCGAGTCCCGCGCACACCATCGCGCCCGCGCCGGCCGGCCACCGGATCCCCAAGATCCTTCTGGTCGGCCTCGGGGGATTTTTTGTGGCCATCTCCTGGCAGGTGGTGATCCCCGTCCTGCCCCTGCACCTGTCCAAGATCGGCTACACCGCGTCGGAGATCGGCACCCTGGTCAGCCTGTTGAGCCTGGCCATGGGCCTCGTGGAGATGCAGGTGGGACGCATCGTGGGAGGGTTCGGACGGCGCCACACCCTGCTCTGGGGGCTGGTGGCCAACGCCGTCTGCATGGTCTTGCTGGCATACGCCCGGATCGTCGCGACGGTCAGCTCGTCGCTCGCCGCCGTCGGCGTGACCAGGGCCGTCCTCTGGCCGCCGCTGCACGCGACGGTGGCCGATACGGCGTCCGAGGAAACGCGCGGGCAGGCGTTCGGAGTGTTCTGGTTCTGGACGTCCGTAGCGTTCCTGACCGGCCCGGCGATCGGCGGGATCATCGCGGCCCGCTTCGGCGATCGGGCGGCGTTCTACCTGGGCGGACTGTTCAGCCTCCTCGCCCTCCCCGTCGTGATCGCGGTGACGGAGCCGGGACGGCCGCGCCCCGGGATGACGGTGGGAGGAGCCGGCGAGGTCCTCAAGGACGCGATCTTCTTCCGGCTGTGTCTCGTCAACCATCTCTACTACAGCATGGCCGGAATCTGGATGACGTTCCTTCCTCTATATATGGCAATGAAGGGGCTCTCCGTTGAGGTCGTCGGCTGGGTCCTCACCGTGCAGGGACTCACCTACGCCCTGGTCCAGCTTCCAACGGGCCGCCTGGCGGATCGGTGGGGTCCGCACTGGCTGATCCTTCCGGGCGTGATCGGCCGGGCGGTCATCGGCCTGCTCGTCCCAATCTTCAACCTCAACTCCTCCGCTGCGTTCATCGTCGCCGGGGGCCTCTACGGCCTCGCCGGCGGGATGATCCCCGTGACCTTCACGAGGCTCGTGTCCCGGATGGTGCCGCAGCACCGGTACACGACCGCGATGGGCGTGTACAACAGTTCGGGCGACCTGGGGTTCTTTATCGGCCCCCTGATCGGAGGGGCGGCCGCGCTCGTCGGAATATGGGCTCCGTTCTTCCTCAGCATCCCGCTCGGCCTCGCGGCCGTCCTGATCGGCGTGGGCGGCGTGGCGGCGGCGGAGCGCTCCGAAGCCGCAGCCGACGCCTCGGCCTGATCGCCCCCAAGCCCCCAATCGACGGCATCGGCACCAAGGAATATCCCGCCCGATGACTCAGGGCATATCTCGATAGACGAGGGCTTCAGCCGCCGATAGCGTGGAGCTTGCAGGGGATATAGAGGGGACTCCTGCGGGGAAATCCCCGGCTCGCGTTCGTGGTCTGGGAATCACTCCGATATTTCCCCAGTGGGGAGGTAGGCGTCGTTTCCGGGGGAGCCCTGAGGGGCGCAGGCAGGCGCATCGGCAGGCGGGGGCTCCCGGCAGTCGTGGCGGCGCTCGTGCTGGCGGAAGCGGCAGGGGCAGGCGCGGCGCCGTTTGCGTACGTCCCGAACGTCAGTTCCATCGTGTCGGTGATCTCGACGGCGACCAACACGCTCACGGCCGCTGTGGCGGTCGGGGCAGGGGCCACGACCGTGGCGGTCGATCCCCGCGGGTCGCGCGTGTACTCCGTGAATGCCATGAGCAACACGGTGTCGGTCATCGACACGGCGACGAACGCCGTCACGGCCACGGTGGCGCTGCCTCAGTTTCTCGAGACTCCTAACCCGGAAGGCATCGCGGTGACCCCGGACGGGTCGCGCCTCTACGTCGTCGCCCCAGGCGACCCCGACGCTCCCGGCGCCCGTGTGTCAGTCGTTGAGACGGCGACGAACACGGTCACGGCCAACGTGGATTTGGGGACCGGTCGTGGCCCGGTGGCCGCAACGGTGACCCCCGATGGATCGCGCGTGTACGTCGCGAATGAGCTCAGCAACACCGTGACGGTGATCGAAGCAGCCACGAATACCGTGACCGCGACTATACCGGTGGGGGCTCGGCCCCGGGGCGCGGCGGTGGCCCCGGACGGGTCGCGCGTGTACGTCGCCAATGGCACCGGCAACACCGTGTCTGTCATCACTACCGGTCGGGGGTGGGCCCCGGGGCGTAGCGGTGACCCCGGACGGGTCGCGCGTGTACGTCGCCAATTCTACCGGCAACACCGTGGTAGTGATCGATGCGGCCACGAACACCGTGGCCGCGACCGTGCCGGTCGGGGGTGGGCCCCGGGGCGCGGCGGTGACCCCGGACGGATCTCATGTCTACGTCACCGCGAGCAACGGCACCGTGGCGGCGATCGATACCGCCACCAACACCGTGACTGCCGCAACGACGGTGGCAGGGATCCCTCGAGGCGTCGCGGTGAGTCCTGACGGGTCGCGCGTGTATGTGGCGCACCACGGCGGCACCGCGCCGGTGGTCGATACGGCGACAAATACAGTCACCACCACGGTGGCGCTGCCGGGCGTAGGTCATCCCTTTGGCCTGGCGGTCAGCCCGGACGGATCGCGCGTGTATATCGCGGATTTGGTCGGCGACACCATGTCGGTGGTCGATACGGCGTCCAATACGGTGACGGCCACGGTGGTAGTCGGGTCGACACCCGAAGGCGTGGCGGTGACCCCCGATGGGTCGCGCGTCTATGTCACGAACCTCTATAGTCAAAGCGTCTCGGTGATCGACACGGCGACCAACACGGTCGTCGCCACGGTGCGGCTGGTGAAGGCGCCGGGCCTGCTCAATCCCTACGGCGTGGCGGTGAGCCCCGACGGATCGCGTGCGTATGTCGCGAACCTGAGCGCTGCGAGAAGCGGCGTGTTTGTGATCGACACGGCGACGAACACGATCATCGCCCTGGTGGACCTCCCGCAGTTCAGCGTTCCCTGCTGCGTGGCAGTGACCCCGGACGGATTGCGCGTGTACGTCGCGAACCTGGGCAACCACACCGTCTCGGTGATAGAGACGGTCACAAACACCGTCACCGCCACCGT
>VBAN01000247.1 GCA_005882445.1 Candidatus Segetimicrobium genomatis
TCGGGTTGGGAGAAGAGCGTGACGTGCGCATCGGCCGTGATGCGGTCGCGTGCTCGGTCGGCGTCGATGCGGTCGGCGATCACGGCGTACGATGGGGTCTCCACCGAGGCATGGCCGGCCAGCAGCGCCCGGACCACCCGGCCGTCCCGGGTCGCGAAGAGGGTGATGGTATCTCCCAGGGCCCGGCCGGCGGGATCCGTCGCGGCCACGTGTCCCTGAGCGCCCCGTACGTCACCGAAACGTGCCCGGTCGCCAGCAGCGTGGCGCCCCGGCTGTCGACGGACACCTGGTCGGCCCGGACATTCGAGGGCGTGCCGGACGCTTCGCCCCCCGCGGGTGCGGCCGCGGCGGCGAGGCCTTCGCCCGCCGCGCACAGCCACGACAGCAGCGGGCCGAGCAGCAGGACCCCGCCCAGTCCGGCGACGGCGGCCCGGGCGCGGCGCATCGGTCTTACTTTCCGGGAGACGCCCCGGAGGCGCGACAGCCCGCGCAGTATCCGTAGAACTCGATGCGGTGCCCGACCACCACGAACGCCCCGTCGGTGAGCTTCGATTGCTCCTGCTCGATGGTCTTGGTGACCCGGCGCCGCGGAATGTCCACGACCGCTCCGCAGCGCAGGCATGTCCCGTGATAGTGCGGGTGGACGTTCGGGCAAAAGACGCTCCGGCCATCGCCGTAGGTCAGGCGGCGGACCATGCCGAGCCGCCCGAACAGATCCAGCGTGCGGTAGGTGGTGGCCAGGTTGACCGTGGGGCACACGGCCCGGGCGCGGCGGCAGATCTCTTCCGCCGTCACGTTCTCGCGGCCGGCGCCGAGCATGCTCTCGAGGATCGCCCGCCGCTGCGGCGTCGTCCGGTACCCCTCCCGCTCGAGCAGCGTGAGGCGCTCGTTCACCGTGCCGGGCGCGGGCCGCCGCGCGGCGACCGTCTCCCTGACCCGGTCCGGCTCCGCCGCCACAGGCATCCGCCTAGAAGAACTGCCGGCGAAGCGCGTCCGCCTGCGCCCCCGTCAGGGGGGCCAGCTGGCGCTTCGCGACGGGACCGACGCGGAGTTCCGACACCTGCTCTTCGTAGGTCGGCACCCCGGCCGCCTGATAGAGAATCCCGATGGGGATCTTCTCCCCCCACTCGTGGGCCTTGCGCCACGCCGCATCGCGGTCGGCGGGGTCGTAGCCCGCCGTCTCCTCGAGCTTGTAGACGCGCTCGCGGTAGTAGTCGTAGGTGTTGATCTTGTTGTAGATGACGCAGGGCTGCAGCACGTCGACCAGCGCGTACCCGCGGTGCTGGACCGCCGCCATGATCAGCTTGGCGAGGTGCTTGGGATCCCCCGAGAACCCGCGGGCGACAAACGTCGCGCCGCCGTTGATCGCGGTGGCCAGCGGATTGAATGCGATCTCGATGCTGCCTTCGGGCGTCGTGCTGGCCACGAACCCGTGCTCGCTGGTGGGCGCGTACTGACCTTTCGTCAGGCCGTACACCATGTTGTTCTCCGCGATGTGGACGATATCGGGGTTGCGGCGCAGGATGCTGATGAAGTGGTTGCCCCCGATGCCGTAGCCGTCGCCGTCGCCGGTGATGCAGATCACGTGCAGGTCGTGGTTGGCGAGCTTCGTCCCCATCGCGATCGGCAGGGACCGGCCGTGAATGGTCGTAAAGGCGTTCGCGTTCATGTAGTCGGGCAGCTTGCTCCCGCACCCGATGCCGGAGAAGAACATCACCTCGTGCGGGTGGATCTCCAACTGCGCGAGGGCGCTCTTGACCGCGTTGAGGATGCCGTAGTCCCCGCAGCCGGGGCACCACGTCACTTTGATCGGGCTGTTGTACGTCTTGACGTCAAGCATGGACCTTGGCCTCCTCGAGCTGCTCGATGATGTACTCCGGGCTGAGCGGCCGGCCGTCCCACCGCAGGACCATGCGATCGGCCCGGCGTCCCGTCACCGCCCGCACCAGATGGGCGAACTGCCCGCTCTGGTTCCCTTCCACGGCGACGAGCTGGCGCGCCGCCTCGATCAGCGGCGCCGCCTGCGCCTCGGGGAAGGGCCAGATGTCGACGAAGTGCAGGAGGTTCGTCTTCGTCCCGCGGGCGTTGAGGATGTCGACCGCCTCCCGCATCGCCCCGTACGAGCTCCCCCATCCCATCAGCGTGAGCCCGGCGCCCTCCGGACCGTAAATCGTCGGCCCGCGCAGGTCGTCGACGATGTGCTGGAACTTGCGCCACCGCTTCCCCGCCATCTTCAGGCGGTTCGCCCGATCCTCGTCCTCGAAGTGGCCGTACTCGTCGTGCTCGTCGCTGCAGGTCTGGTGCACGGCCTTGGCGTGGCCGGGCATCGCCCGCGGCGAGATGCCGCTCGGGGTGTCCTTGTACCTGAGGTACGGCTCGGCCAGCCGGTCCAGCTGCTGCGCCGTGAGGAGCTCCCCTCGATCGATGGTGACACGGTCGATCGGAAACTCCGCGGGGGGAATCAGCCGCGTCATCGTCGTCAGGTAGAAGTCGGTCATGACGATCACCGGGCACTGCCACTTCTCCGCGAGGTTGAACGCGCGCACGGTGGTATGGAAGCAGTCCTCCTGCGTGCCCGGAGCCAGGACGATGCGCGGGAACTCCCCCTGGCTGGCGAAGAGGGCGAAGAGCAGATCGCCCTGCTCGGTCTTCGTCGGCATTCCGGTCGACGGGCCCGGCCGCTGCGCCTCCACGATGACGACGGGGACCTCCGCCATGCCGGCCAGCCCGAGCGCCTCGACCATCAGGGAGAACCCGCCGCCGCTCGTGGCCGTCATCGCGCGCGCGCCGGCGTTGCCAGCCCCGATCGCAAAGCAGATCGCCGCGATCTCGTCCTCGGTCTGCTTGACGACGATGTCGTACTTCTTGGCGTGCCCCGCCATGAACTCCAAGATGGAGCTCGCGGGGGTCATGGGGTACCCCGACATGAACCGGCACCCCGCGGCGATCGCGCCGACCGCGATGGCCTGGTTGCCGTTGATCTGCATCCGGTCGGGGCGGTCCTTGAGCGGCGAGACCTTCCAGTCAAACTTGGCCGCGTACTGGTCGCGGCCGACTTTGTAGCCCGCCTCCGCCACCTTGAGGTTGCCCCCCACGACGGCGTCGCCCTTGCGGGCGAAGTTCTTTTTGATGACGTCCGCCACGAACTCGAACGGGTACTCGATGATCCCGGCCAGCGCCCCCAGGCCGCAGGTGTTGGCCATGATCTTCTCGCCGCCGATCTCCTGGGCGATCTTCGTCAAGGGCACGGCGTACAGCTGAACCTTGCGCCGGGTAACCGCGGCCTGATCGACCTTGAGGCTGTCATCGTACAGCAGCGCGCCCCCCTCGACGAGATGCGGCCCGTAATCGGTCACCGCCTCGGGGCTGAAGGCCAGCAGGATGTGCACGCCTTCCGTATGGGCCCAGAGCGGCCGGTCCGACACCCGCATCTGGAAGAAGTTGAGCCCGCCGCGGATCCGGGACATGTAATCCGTATGTGTGTGCAGCCACAACCCGCCGTGACTCAGCGCGCTTGCGAACCCGGCGCCCCCGGACTCGACGCCCTGGCCCGCTTCGCCTGCCAGCCTGATCGTCATATCATTGATCCCTTCGCCACGCTGTTCACCCCCGATAAAGGCTCGGGTTCCCGCTTTGGTGTCGCGCGCCCTTGTGGGGCCCCCCATCGCGTTCCACCCGATTCGTCTGTCCGTTCTTGAATTCCATGCTCAGGGATCTCCCCCTGCCCTGCGGCCTCCCGCCGGCTTGGCGGACCGCTCCTCGCCCGGCTCCGAGGCCGCGCCCTCTCCTTCCGGCCCACCCGGTCCCGCAGGACGTCCCGGTCCCGCATCCCGGCGGCCCTCCTCCCAGAGCGTATCGAGACGGCGGTACTTCTCCGGGAACTCGCCCGTGTAGCGCAGCCAGGAAGGAATCGGATACCGCACACCGCCCTGTTGCGTGCCCCGCAGTCCCACCAGGAGATCCTCGGCTTGGCCCCAGGGGACCGCGAACGCCATCTCGTGGTCCTCGGTCTGGCCGTAGATCCGGTCGCCGTAGCACGGCAGGATCACCTGG
>VBAN01000042.1:0-2977 GCA_005882445.1 Candidatus Segetimicrobium genomatis
GCGGACAAACCGCGAGGCGATCACCATGTCGGACCCTGCGAAAATCCTGGCGAGCATGAGCGGCACCAGTTCGGGCGGATGCGAGTTATCCGCGTCCATGATGACGACGGTGTCATCGTCACCGGCGCGCCGGCACACTTCGCGGATGGCGGTCCGGACCGCGCCCGCCAGCCCCTGGTTCCGAACGTGCCGCACGATCTCGACCGGCATGCGGGCGGCCGCGGCCTCCGCCACGGCCACGGTATCGTCGCTGCTCCCATCGTCGACCACGAGCACCCGGAACGGGAACACCCCCGTCCACGCCGCCCCGACGCGGTTCAGCAGCGGGGGAAGATTGGCGGCCTCATTGTAGGCCGGCAGCACGAGCCACACCAACGGCGTCTCCTCCCGCCTGTCTGGGGTGGCGCGCGCCTGCTTTGCGATCCTCCCGGATGCGCCCCTCCCGGGGGAGCGCCCCGCGCTCCTTGCGCGTCCGCCGCGGACCCGCGCCGGCCTCCGCCTCGTCGGTGCGCCGCTCATGGCCGCGCCGCCTGGGCCTTGTAGCCGAGGCTCCTGAGTTCGTAGACATAGACGTAGTGGAAATCCCACTGCCTGCCGCCGGCAAACCCGGGCGCAAGCAACGCCCTGAGGCGGATGAAGGCGCTGTCGGGCAAGGGCACGGTCGCCACGATCCACAGGCGTGGATGGGCCTTCGCAAGGCCGAGCACCCAGCTCTTCCCGATCGCGGGGTCGGGCTTTTTCTTCACCCTCACCATGAGGTAGTTCTCGACGGGCCAGAGCGGGCGTCGTTCCATGGAGCCTTTGTAATAGTATTCAAAAGGTGTTTGGGCGAAGCCCGGCACGAAGAGCAGGTAATCGTTCGGAGCGGCTTCGGCCGTCACGACCTCAGCGGCCGCCCGCCAGTTGTATGTGTCGTTCCCTTCCCAGGAATAGCCGTTGATCACCGGCGCGTTCACCGCCAGCACCGCGATCACCACCCCCATCGCGATCGCCGGCCGGCTCAGCGGCCGGAGGCTTGGGAGACGCGGGAGGGATCTCGCCACGAGATCCATGCCTGCCGCCATCAACAGGGCCCAGGCCGGCGCCAGGAAGGAGAAATACCGAGGATAAAAGATATTGGTCCGCTGCGACACGACGACCGCCGCGGCGATTGGAGCAGCCCAGTAGCAGGCCAGGCACCAGGCCCGCTCGCCCCGGAGGGCATAGATCCCTGCCCCCACCAGGGCCAGAAAAGGCAGCGTGAGGAGCAGGGCCATCCAGGGAGAGAGGTGGGCCACGTGGAAATATCCGGCCGCGCCAAACAGCTCCCCGCCGAAACTGAAGAGCCCAAGCATTTCCACGACCGCGGCGGGGCCGGCGGAAGGCCTGAACGTCGGCCATCCCCGGCCCGACACCGCCTGGTTCACAAACGCCGGCGCCCACGGGAGGAAGAGCAGCAGGACGCCCGCCAGCGCCAGCATCGCCGCGATGACCGTCTGGCGATCGCGCCGCAGCCGGGGGGCGAGGTAGAGCACCTGCGAACCGAGCACCAGGAAGCCGAAGTAGTGCGTGTACAGCATCAGCCCCGTGGTGGCGACGTAGGCGATCCACGAACGGGCCCGCGGTTGCCTACCTTTGTCCCACTCTTCGCTTACCTTTGCTCCACTCCACGCTTCGATCGGCCTTCGATTGGCCTTGAGGGCGAACCGCAGCGAGGCCCAGGATCCAAGGGCCAGCAGCCCGAGAAGCGGATACATCCTGAGGCCGAGCCGGCCAGCAGCGCCGCCGCGGCCAGCGCGACCTCCCGGTCGGCCATCCGCCGGGCGAACCCGTACAACAGCGGGACCATCAGGACCCCGAAGACGGCGGACAGGCTGCGGACGGCGATCTCGCCCGAACCGAAGAGCAGCGTCCATCCCTTCAACAACGCGTAGTAGAGGGGAGGATGCGTATCGAAGAGCCGGACCGACCAGACGAGCTGAAGGAACGAGCCGTGTGTCACGGAAACGCTGTACGCCTCATCGAACCACAGGCTGCGGTCGGCCAGCCCCAGAAACCGGGTCTCGGCCGCGATCGCCAGGACGACGATCAAGAGAATCCGGAAACTGCGCTCTCCGATCTCAGCCCACCCCCTGACCACAGCGCTCGCCCCGCACGAAACCCGAAGCGGCCGGGGTGTGCCCCCGGCCGCTTCACAGGTCTATCCCCGAACGTTCCTAGAACGTGGAGCCGCCGCCGGACGAGCCGTCCCCGGACAGCGTGATCCAGATGCTGTCGGTGCCGACCAGTGGGGCCAGCGAACCGAGAGGCCCAGTGCGCGCCACCGGGCATTGCGAGCCCGATCTGGGCGCCCGTGCTGTCGAACGTGTTGTACTGCTGGTAGTAGGCCCACTCCAGGGTCTTCGCTTCCTGCAGGATGTTGTCCCCTTCAGCCTTGTAGGCCTTCTTCCGGGCCGCGAGGTACCGTGGGACCGCGAGGGCGATCAGGACGCCCAGAATGGCCAGGACCACGACGAGCTCGATAAGCGTGAAGCCCTTCTCCTTGCGCGTCAGCGTCTTACGAAACCACCGAAACATGATTCCATTCCTCCTTGTTCAATTTGTTGCGAAACCTCTCTGTCTCTCGTGTAAGATTAGCTATGTCAACTGTTGAACTGATCCCCTACTGCCTCCCCCTTCTCCTCCTCTGCACCTCCGTGTTCATCGTCGTCCCTTGTCACCACAGGATTAAGATACCCACCGGCGATTCGGATTAGACCACGACTTTTGCGGGGCCACCCGGGCCCCGCAAACGCGCGCTACTGCGCCTAGAATGTAGACGAGGACCCGGACGTCCCGTCCGCGGACAGCCAGAGCCAGATGCTGTCGGTGCCGACCAGCGGGGCCAGCGAGCCGCTCATCAGGATCGTGATCAGCTGGGCGTTGCCGGCGAACGACGGCGCGGCCCAGTGCGCGCCACCGGGCATTGCGAGCCCGATCTGAGTCCCCGCACTGTCGA
>VBAN01000042.1:3062-6253 GCA_005882445.1 Candidatus Segetimicrobium genomatis
AGATACCGCGGCACCGCGAGGGCGATCAGGATGCCCAGAATGGCCAGGACCACCACCAGTTCGATGAGTGTAAAGCCCCGGTCCCTTTGCCTCAATTGTCGAGAAAATGCCCTGAACACACACGCTACCCCCCGCATCCTCCGGGAACCTGCGCTCCGATGGTAATGATACCCAACTCCGACGGCGTTTAGCCCCCGGGCGGCCGCGAGGGCGGCCCGGGGCGCCTGACCTCGAGGAGGTGCAGCCAGATTCCTGGGAAACTCCGGCTGCCGACGACCTGGTATGCGCTGTCCAGGCCGGCGCGAAGTCGCTCCTGCATGCCCGGGGTGAGCGGAGGGGTGGCGATGATCCACAGACGTGGGTACCGCTTGGCCAGGGCCCGCGCCTGGATATCCGTGAACGTCGGGGCACGGTCCGCACCCTGCACGGCCTCGACCGGCGTCAGCGCCAGGGACGGATGCGGCTGATCGAAGTAGTACGTAAAGGCGATCTCGGCCGAGCCATTCACAAAGAGCAAGAAGTCGCCCGGCCGGCCCTGCCGCCGCACGAGATCTGCCGCCGCGCGCCACGGGTAGGGCCGAAAGCCCGGGTCGAAATAGTAGCGTCCCAGCACCGGCACGCCGAACGCGAGCAGGCCCGCGGTGAGCAGCGCAAGGACCTCGGGCCGGCGCCCCCTCCCCCGCGCGGCGATGTCCTCCACGCCCCGGGCGAGAACCATGGCGTAGAAGGGCAGCAGAAAAGAGAACCATCGCGGGTAGAAGATGAGCAGCCGCGCGAAGGAGAGCGATGCCATCGCGGCCGCGGTCACGACAACGGGCAGCCCAACCAGCGCCAGGCTCCGCCGGTCGGAGATCCAGGACGCGGCTCCCCGCCACAGGATGACGAGAAACGGCAGGAGGATCAGCACCTGCCCGGCCGGTCCGACCGTCCCAGGGAAGAAGTAGCTCCCCATCCCGAAGAGCGATCCGCCGAACGCGAATAACCCGAGGAGATCGCCGAGATCGAGAAAGACGGTCCCTCGCCCGAACCAGGGCGCCCCCTTCCCGAGCGTGATCTGCTGCCACAGCGAAGGCACCCAGGGAAGGTACAGGGCTGCGGCCGCGCCCACCGCCAGAAGCCACGGACCGCAGTGCCGGCGCTCATACCACGCCACCCAGACCCCGTGCGCCAACACGATGAGGCCGCCGAGATACTGCGTGTAGATCATGGCCGCGGTCAGCAGAGCGTATCCTCCCCAGCGGAGCACCCCTCCCCGCTCACAGCTTGCGACGAGGGCCAGCGTGGAGGCGAGGGCCAGCGTTCCCAGCAGGGCATACATCCTGACCTCCTGGCCGGCCATGACGGCGAAGGGGGAGACGCCGATCACGAGGGCGCTGAGGAGGCCGACCGGGGCCGGGGACAGCCGCCGCATCAACGCATACGTCAACACGACGGACAGCACACCGCAGAACGCCGAGGGCAGGCGCACCGCTGCCTCGCGGGCGCCGGCGATCCCGATCCAGGCCTTCGTCAGGAGGTAGTACAGCGGTGGGTGAGCGTCGCCCGCCCTGAGCAGGGGGAGGATGTCCTGCCACCTGTGCCCTGCGACCCACACCACCCACGCTTCGTCGAACCATAGGCTGTTGTGGCCGAGCAGGGAGAACCGCAGGGCGGCCGCGATGGCGACGATGCCCGCCAGCGCCACACCCGGCGCGCGCTTCTTCACGGCTCCGCCACCGGCGATGGCGGGTGCCGGACCACACCGGCTCCGTGGCCCGGCTTCGCCTCGAGCAGATACACCCATGTCCCCGTGAAATCGTGGTAGCCGGTGACTTGAAAGGCGCTGCGCAGCGCCGCCACACGCGGCTGTGCCCGGCGGCCAGGGCCTCAGCCTCGGTCCGCGTGAACCCGGGGCGGACGTGTCCTCCGGGGAGCCCTTCGGCGGCGCGCAACACCATCGCGGGATACGGTTCCCGGAAGTAGTAGGCAAAGGGGAGCACGGCCACATCCTCTACGTAGAGGAAGAAATCCCCGGGTCTGACCTGCGACCTGACCAGATCGGCCGCCGCACGCCACCGGAAGGGCCGGAAGTACGGATCGAAATAGTAATGATCGAGCACCGGCACACTGTACAGCAGGAGGCCCGCCGTGAGGAAGGCGAGGACCTGATCCCGCCGCCCGCGCACCCCATCCGCCACAGTCACGAGCCCCTGGGCCAGGAACATGGCGTAGAACGGCGATAAAAACGAGAACCCGTGCGGGTACACCACGGGGCGCCCCAGCAGGACCACAACCATCACTCCGATGATCAGGGCTGGCGGAAGCCCGAGCAGCGCCAGGCCGCGCGGGTCGGACACGAAAGACACCGCTCCTCGCCATAGCACCACGAGAAAGGGCGATAGGAGGATCACCTGCTCAATGGGCGGCAGCGTGCCGGGCAGGAAGTAGCTTGGCATGCCGAAGAGCGACCCCCCGAACGCGAACAGCCCCAGGAGCGCGCCGGGGCCGAAGAGCGCGTGCGGCGGCCAGGCTCGGCCATACTGACCCCCCGCCTGCTGCCAGGCGGCGGGGACCCAGGGGGCATAGAGCACCGCCGCCGCGCCCATCGCGGCGAGCCACGCGCCGAGGTGCCGGCGCTCCCAGCCCGCCACCCACACCCCGTGGGCGAGGAGGACGAGGAACCCCAGGTACTGCGTGTAGACCATCAGGACTGCAAGCACGGCGTATCCGGCCCACGGAAGCGCCCCGCCCCGCTCCACTCCACCCGCGAGCGCCAGCGTGGACGCCAGGGTGAGCGCGCCCAGCAGCGGGTACATCCGGACCTCCTGCCCGGCCATGATCTGGAATGGCGACACGGCTACCAGAAAGGCGCTGAGGAGGCTCACCGGTTCCGAGGCCACCCGGCGCGCCAGGGCATATGTCAGGGGGACGCAGATGACGCTCAGGCAGGCCGAGGGAACCCGCACCGCCGCCTCTCCCGTGCCGGTGACGCCGGTCCAGGCTTTGACGAGCAGGTACCACAACGGCGGGTGGAAGTCCCGGCCTGCGAGCAGGGGAAGAACGTCCTCCCATCGATGCGCCCCGACCCACACGACAAACGCTTCGTCAAACCAGAGGCTGTTATGCCCGAGCCCGGCAAAACGCAGGACCGCGGCAAGACCGATGATTCCTCCGAGAACCACTCTCGAGTCCAGGCGAGGGGAGGCCCAAGC
>VBAN01000248.1 GCA_005882445.1 Candidatus Segetimicrobium genomatis
GGCCCCGCCGCTGCCGGAGGACCTCCCGAAGCACGGCCATCGGGGTGCGCGAGTAGAGACATCCCCCAATGGCGAGATGATCGCCGTCCTTGACGAGCGCCGCCGCCTCGACGAGGGAGGCTCGTTTGTCGCGGAGCGACCGGTCTTTGGCCTCCAGGCGGCGTCTCGCGTCGATGAACGTCATGGCGCTCACGCCGTCGCTCCCGTCGCCATGCCGCGCAGGCGGGGAATGACCTCTCGGGCGATGAGTTCGAGCTGGCTCGTGCGGTAGTCGGCCGGCACGAACACGATGTGCTCGACGCCGGCCTGAATGTGGCGGGCCAGTTGTTCGGCGCACTGGTCGGGGGTCCCGCGGATGGCGCTGTCCGGTGTTGACTCGCTCCACGGGGCCACGTCGAAGTACCGGCCGATGAAGTCCCGGATCCCGCGATCGGCCTCCTCGAACGTTCGGGCGACGCAGATCGGCAGCTGGCTGACGTTCCGGAGTTCCGCGGGATCGCGCCCCCCCTCCCGGGCGAGATCGTGGAGCCGGGCCCAGGCCTTCCGGAAGCTGTCCGGCGTATAGAAGTAGGTCAGCCAGCCGTCCCCATGCCGGACAATCCGTTTGAAGACGGTATCGACGTATCCTCCGAGGAAGATCGGGGGCCGCGGCCGCTGCACCGGTCTCGGCAGCATCACCGCTCCATTGAAGGTGAAGCCGTCGATCGCGCCTTCCACCTGTGGCTCGGTCCAGAACCGCTTGACGATGTCCAGGTTGCGCACGAAGATCTTGCCCCGCTCAGTGAACGGCACTCCGCAGGCCTCGAACTCCCGCGTGTACCAGCCCGCGGCGACTCCCAGGATGAGCCTGCCCTTCGACAGGTGATCGACGCTGGCGAGGACCTTGGCGAGGACCACCGGATTCCGCAGCGGCAGGACGCACACCCCGGTCCCGAGCCTGAGGCGGCTGGTGCGCACCGCCAGCGCCGCCAGGGTCGACAGCGCTTCCAGGAAGGGGAACGGCCGCCGGGTCCCCAGGAGGATGTGGTCCCAGACCCAGGCGGAATGAAATCCCAGGGCTTCCGCCCGGGCCGCGTAGTCCATGATGCCATCGATGCTCGGCTCGGCCGGATAGGGCGTGAAATTCTCGAGCGCCACCCCATATTGCACCTCTCGCCCTGCCACGCGATCCACCTCCTAGACTTTCCCCCGCGCCTCGTTCTTGGGCCGGGCCGGCCGGGCTCGGACCGCGTCGAAGACCCGCTCCGGCGTCATCGGCAGTTCCATGAGCCGCACGCCGACGGCGTCCTGAATCGCCGCCGCGACCGCCGCCGGCGGGGGTCCCGTGGGCGGCTCGCCGATGCCGCGCGCGCTGAACGGACCCTTGCCTTCCCCGGACTCGACCACGAGGGCCCGCACATCGGGCATATCCATCGCCGTCGGGATGAGATAACCGGCGAAGAGCGTGGTGAGGTTGATGCCCGCCTCGACCGCCACCTCCTCCATCAGGGCCTGCCCCGCTCCCATGACGGCGCCCCCCTGGATCTGTCCCTCGACGCTCTGTGGGTTGATGGCGCGCCCGACATCGTGGCACGCCGCGAGCTTGAGCACCCTGACGGTTCCCGTCTCCGCATCGACCTCCACCTCGACGGCGTGACATCCGAATGTGTAGTCGGGAAAGGTCCTCCCCTGTCCCGTTTCCAGGTCGATCGGGGCGGCGTGCTCTCCCTGAAACCCCGACAGGAGCGACGTGGGGATGCCCCGGCGGGCGCATTCCGCAACGACGCGGGCAAGCGCGATGGTCCGCTCAGGGGCGCCGATGACGCCCGCGTGGTTGTCGGCGAACTGCACGTCCGGCTCCGCGGCTTCCAGCAGCGAGGCCGCGACCGGGATCATCATCGCCCGGAGTTCCCCCGCGGCCTTCACGACGGCGTTCCCCGACATATAGAGCTGCCGCGTCGCGAAGGTCCCCCCGGCGAGGGGGGTGAGGGCGCTGTCTCCGATGTGCACGGCGATGCGGTCGGGGGAGACGCCGAGGACCTCGGCGGCGAGCTGCGCCAGCGAGGCGGCCTGGCCGCCCCCGAGGTCTGTGATCCCCGCCCGAATCACGAGCGCGCCGTCGGCTTCGAAGCCGATCCACGCCTGGGCGCGGTCGCGGAACCAGACCGTGCGGCCGTACGGCTGCATGTTGCAGGCGATCCCCCGCCCGACGCGACCGGACGGGGCCGACGGCCGGCTCCGCTCGCCGAGCGCGTCCACGGCGCGCGCGGTGATGTGGGGGAGCGCGGCCTCGGTCTCGAGTGCCTCGCCCGTGGGGAGGCGGTCTCCCTTCTGGAGAAAGTTCCGGGACCGGATCTCGAGCGCGGACATGCCCAACTGCTCGGCGAGGAGATCCATCTGGGACTCGTAGGCAAAGGTGACCTGCATCGCTCCGAACCCGCGCATGGCGCTGGTGGGAACGTTGTTCGTGAACACCGCCCGGGCGTCGATCTTGACGTTGGGAACCCGGTACGGACCGCAGCCGACCACCAGGGCGGCGAACACCACCCGGGGGGAGAGGAGCGGGTACGGACCGGCATCGGCCAGCAGACTGATCTCCTGAGCGACGAGGCGGCCGTCCCTGGTCGCCCCCGTCTTGTAGGACATCGTGAACGGATGGCGCTTCGGACGGGCGAGGAGGGACTCCTGACGGGTCCACAGCATCCGCACCGGGCGCCGCGTCTTCCAGGCCAGCAGCGCGACGTAGGGCTCGACGGTCATATCCTCTTTGCCCCCGAACCCTCCGCCGAGGAACGGCGCCATGACCCGCACCTTGTTGTGCGGGAGGCGAAGGATCTCCGCGATCTCCCGGAAGTGCTCGATGACCTGCGTCGCGGCGCGGATCGTGACCACCCCGTCGCCGTCGACCCAGGCCACGGCCGCCTCCGGCTCGAGCGCGGCGTGATCCACCCGCTGGGTCCGGTACGTGCGCTCCACGACGGCGTCCGACCGGCGGAACCCGGCCTCCACGTCGCCCTGCCGCAGCTTCCAGTGGATGAGGAGATTCACCCGGTCCGGATGAACGCGCGGAGCGTCGGGGGCCAGCGCCGCGCCGGCATCGAACACGCCCGGGAGCGGCTCGTACTCCACCTCGATCGCCTCGAGGGCGGCCTGGGCGGCGACCTCCGACTCCGCGGCCACGAGCGCGACGGGCTCGCCCTGGTACCGCACGCGATCGGCGGCCAGCACAGGGGTGGCAAACGACGAGAGGCCGAGGCCGGTCGGATCCTCGTGCAGCGCGTTTTGGGGGACATCGTCCGCCGTCAGCACGGCCGCCACCCCCGGGAGGCCGCGGGCGTGTTCCACGGAGATGCGCCGGATCCGCGCGGAGGGATAGACGGCCCGGAGGATGCGCCCCGCCAGCATCCCCGGGAGGCGCCAGTCGGCGGCGTAGAGCGTGGTCCCCTGAACCTTGTCGGCGACGTCAAAACGTGGAAGAGGCCGGCCGACGATGCGGAAGGGATCGGGATGTTCGTCGGGCGTGCGCCGCGCCATCGTTACCTCGGTTCCACGCGCGCGGCCTTGCCCGTTCCCGCGCAGGCTTCGATCGCGTCGACGATGCGCGTATAGCCCGTGCACCGGCACAGGTTCCCCGCGATCGCGGACCGGATCTCGTCGCGGGTCGGACGGGGGTGATCGGCGAGGAAGGCATGCGCGACGAGCAGCATGCCGGGGGTGCAGAAGCCGCATTGAGCCGCTTCGTGCGCCACGAAGGCCCGCTGCAGGGGGTGGAGGTGGCCCTCCGCTCCCAACCCCTTCACCGTGGTCACCGCGCGGCCGGCCGCCTGGACCGCGAGCAGCAGGCACGCATTGATGGGCGCCCCGTCGAGGAGAACCGTGCAGGTCCCGCACACGCCCTCACCGCAGCCGTACTTCACCTCCGTCGCCCCCAGCGTATCCCGGAGGACGGCGAGCAGCGTCTCGTGAGGCGCGGCCCACACGTCCACCGGGGATCCGTTGAGGACGAAGCGTACGCCGGCGCGCGCCGCCCCTTCCGCGGCCGCGGTCTCCATTACACCCGCATCACGCGGGCCGGCCGGGCCCAGAGGCGGCCCGCGCTCTCGCCTGCGCCAACGCGCGGTAGGCCATCACCCGGGCCATCGCCCGCCGGTACGCGGCCGTGGCATGAACATCGGATTCCGGAGCCACCTCACCGGGAACGGCATCCGCGGCCTCCGCGAGACGCCGATCGGTGAGGGGACCGCCGGTCAGCAGGCCCTCTGCCCGCCGCATCACGAGCGGGTGAGGGCCGACGCCGCCGATCGCCAGCGACGCCTGCCGGCAGACGCCCGCGCCGTCGGTGGTGATGACGGCGCAGGCCGCGACGATCGCGAAATCTCCCGCGCGCCGCACCAGTTCGGCCAGGCCGTACCCCGTGCCCGGGGCGATCGCCGGAATCCGCACACCCGTCACCAGTTCACCGGGCGCGAGGTCGGTGAGCAGATACCCGCGGAAGAACTCCGCGGCGGACACCTCGCGCGCCCCCGCGAGGCGGCTGATCTCCAGCGTCGCCCCCAGCGCGACGGCGACGAGGGGAAGCTCGGCCGCGGGATCGGCGTGCGCCAGGCTGCCCCCGAGCGTTCCGCGGTGGCGCACCCGGATGTTGCCGATCAGCGACGCGGCCTCGGCGAGGGCCGGGCAGCGGCGCCGGATGAGGGGAGACGTTTCGAGCGTGCGGTGGCGCACCAGCGCGCCGAGCCGGAGGCCGCCGCCGTCCTCCGTCACCGTCTCGAGGCCGGGCAGGCCGTTCACGTCGACGAGTGCGCCCGGCTGCGCCAGCCCGAGGTTCATCAACGGCAGCAGGCTCTGCCCGCCGGCCAGGATCTTCGCCTCCGGGAGGCGCGCCAGCAGCGCCAGCGTCTCGCCCATGGTCACAGGCGCGTGATAGGCAAACGGGGACGGGTACACGACGCGGTGCGGTGCGGATCAGTCGATGACCGCGAGGCGCCGGCCGGCCAGTCTGCGCGTGTCCGCGGGCCGGGGGGCCCGTTCCCGCGCCGCGGCCGGCGTCGCCGCCCGCTCGCCGGCGGGTTCTCCGCCGAGCTCGGTCGAGAGATAGCGCTGACCGTTGTCGTTGATCATCGTGACGATCGTCCCCAGGCGGGGGTAGGCGCGGGCCACTTTGACGCACGCGGCGACGTTGCACCCCGAGGAGATCCCGCAGAAGATCCCTTCCTCCCGTGCGAGGCGCCGCGCCATGGCGATCGCCTCGCCGGAGGCGACCGTGACCACGCCGTCCACCCATCGAAGATCTAGGATGTCGGGGATGAACCCGTCCCC
>VBAN01000249.1 GCA_005882445.1 Candidatus Segetimicrobium genomatis
GCGAGGGTGCGGAGGTGGGCGACGGCGTGGGCGGGCTCGAGCGCGGGGATGTTCCCCTCGGTGCGGGAGAGGAGGTGAAACCCCTCGAGCGCCTCGGCGTCGGTCGCCGAGACGTACGTGGCCCAGCCGGTGTCCTTGAAATACGCGTGCTCGGGGCCGACCCCGGGGTAGTCGAGCCCGGCGGAGACGGAGTGCGTGGAGAGCACCTGCCCGTCGGCGTCCTGTAAGAGGTAGCTCATCGCGCCGTGGAGGACCCCCGGGGCGCCGGCGCACAGCGTTGCGGCGTGCCGCCCCGCGGCGAGCCCCAACCCTCCTGCCTCGACGCCGACCAGCGCGACATCCGGGTCGTCTTTAAATGGATGGAACAGCCCCATCGCGTTGCTCCCGCCCCCGACGCAGGCGACCAGGCAGTCCGGCAGCCGGCCCTCCGCCGCCCGCACCTGCTCTCGCACCTCCCGGCCGATCACCGACTGGAAGTCCCGGACGATCATGGGGTAGGGATGCGGCCCAACAACGGACCCGAGGACGTAGAGGGTCGTGTCGACGTTGGTGACCCAATCGCGCAGCGCCTCGCTGATGGCGTCCTTGAGCGTCCGGCTGCCGGAGTCGACGGGGATGACGCGGGCCCCCAGGATCTGCATGCGAATGACGTTGAGGGCCTGGCGCTCCATGTCTTCCGTCCCCATGTAGACGTCGCACGGCAGTCCAAACGCGGCCGCCGCGGTGGCCGTCGCCACCCCGTGCTGGCCCGCGCCGGTCTCGGCGATGATCCGGCGCTTGCCCGTGCGGAGGGCGAGGAGTCCCTGGCCGATCGTGTTGTTGATCTTGTGGGCGCCGGTGTGCAGGAGGTCCTCGCGCTTCAGGTAGATCCGCGCGCCGCCGAGGGCCTCGGTCAGCCGCCGGGCGAAGTAGAGCGGGGTCGGCCGCCCGCAGAAATCTCTCAGGTATCGGCGGACCTCGGCGATAAACGCGGGGTCGGCGACCGCGGCCGTGTACGCGGCTTCCAGTTCGTCGAGCACCGGGATCAGCGTCTCCGGCACGTAGCGGCCGCCGTACGCGCCAAACCGCCCCCGGGCACGGGTCTCCGTCCCTGGGTGGACCGTCATCGTCGCACCTCCGCGGCATTCCACTCCTGCACTCGGGCAACGAACGCGCGGATCTTCGCCGGATCTTTCTGGCCGCCGGTCTCCACGCCGCTCGCGACGTCCACCGCATACGGGACCGCCGCCCGGATGGCGTCGCCCACGTTCTCGGGGGTGAGCCCTCCGGACAGGATCACCGGGCCTGCCGCCTTCGCCCGCGCGGCCAGGGACCAGTCGAAGGGGCGTCCGGTGCCCCCCATCTCCCCAGGCACGTGCGTGTCCAGCAGGAACGCGGCCACGCGATAGCGGGCCAGACCGTCCAGACTCTCGGGACCCCGGACCTTGATGCTCTTGATCACCGGCCGGTCGAACTGCCGGCAGAACTCCGGGCTCTCCGACCCGTGGAGCTGCAGCGCGTCGAGGCCGCAGAGGTCGGCGATCTTGCGGATCGTCTCGGGATCCTCATCGGCGAAGACGCCCACCCTTGTCAGGAACGGCGGCAGCGAGCGGGCGATGACCCGGGCCGTCTCGGGCGCCACGTACCGCCGGCCGGGCCGCCAAAAGTTCAGCCCGATGGCGTCGGCCCCGGCCTCCACGGCCGCCAGGGCATCCTCCAGGCGCTTGATCCCGCAGATCTTGACCCGGACCATCGTCGGCAACCGGCTACGCTTCCTCCCGGACTGCCCGGAAGTAGTCCATTCCCATCCGCTCCAGGCACAGGTGCAGGGTCTCCTGCGCCTCCCGGCGCGCCGCGCGGCTCCCCGCGATAATCACCTCCTCGATGCGCCGCGGCTCGGCGGCGAATCGGGCGCGGCGCTCGCGGATCGGGTCCAGGAACACGTTGAGGGCGCGGGCGAGGCGCTGCTTCACCTCGACGTCCCCCACGGTGCCCTTGAGGTAGCGCTCCTTCAGGTCCTCCACCTCGGCCCGGTTCGTGTTGAAGGCATCGTGGTAGATGAAGACCGGGTTGCCCTCGACGTGGCCGGGGTCGGTCGGATGGATCCGGGTCGGATCGGTGTACATCTTGCCGACCTTCCGCGTCACGGTGCCGGCGTCGTCGGACAGGTAGATCGCGTTGTCGAGCGACTTGCTCATCTTGGCCTGGCCGTCGGTGCCCACGAGCGTGCCCACTCGGCCGGTGAGGGTCCGGGGCTCCGGGAACACGTCTCCGTACTGCTCGTTGAACCGCCGGGCGATCTCGCGGGTGACCTCGAGATGGCTGGCCTGGTCCTTCCCCACCGGCACCACATCGGCGCGCACCATCAAGATATCGGCGGCCTGGAGGACCGGGTAGGAGAGCAGGCCGAGCGACGCGGTCTCGAGCTTGAGGTCCCGCATCACTTCCTTGAGGGTCGGCACGCGCTGGAGACGCGGGACCGTGGTGAGCATGGAGAAAATGAGGTGGAGCACCGCCACTTCCGGCACCAGCGACTGCAGGTAGATGGTGCTCTTAGCCGGGTCGATGCCGACGCTCAGATAGTCGAGCACCAGCTCATGGATATTGCCCGCGATCTCCCGCGTCTTCTCCGCGCCGGTCGTGAGCACATGATAGTCGGCGATGAGGAAGAAGCATTCGTATTCCTCCTGCATCCGGAGGCGATTCTCGAGCGATCCGACGTAGTGGCCCACGTGGAGCCTGCCCGTCGGGCGATCTCCCGTGAGGAGGCGGCCCTTCTTGCCCCCGGCCGCGCGTCCCGGATGGACGGCCTTCGTCTGCGTCGCTGCTGTGGTCCCCGCCATAGTCCCTCCCGCACGCGCCGGCCCGTGGCGGACCGGCCGCATCATCCCGCGATCCCCAGCAATTCGCGCACGCGGGCCGCCGGATCCGGCGCCCGCATCAGCGCGGTGCCGACGAGCACCGCGTGCATCCCCAGCCGCTCCATCTCCACCACCTGGTCGCGCTCCTCGATCCCGCTCTCGGCGACGACGGTGACCCCCTCCGGAATGCGGGGGCGCAGGCGCCGCGAGACGTCCAGGGTCGTCGCCAGCGTGTCCAGGTTCCTGTTGTTGATCCCGACGAGCGGGGCGCCGGCCTCGAGCGCTCGGGCGCATTCGGCCTCGGTGTGCACCTCGACGAGCGCGGCCATGCCGAGCTCGTGCGCGAGCGCCTGCAGATCCGCCAGCGCGGCGGGGGGCAGGCTCGCCACGATCAGGAGCACGGCGTCGGCGCCGAGCGCGCGCGCCTCGTAGACCTGGTAGGGATCCACGATGAAGTCCTTGCGCAGCACCGGGACCCGGACCGCCCCGCGGACCTCGGTGAGGTGCGCGTCCGCTCCATGAAAGAACCGGACGTCGGTGAGGACCGAGATCGCCGCCGCCCCGGCGCGCTCGTACCCCCGCGCGACCGCGGCGGGGTCGAACGCCGCCCGGATCGTGCCGGCGGACGGCGACGCGCCCTTCACTTCCGCGATGAGACGGATCCCCGGCCTTCCGGCCGCCGCGGTCCCGCCGGCCCCGGGGGTTCCCTGGAGCGCGGACAGAAACGGCCGCGGGGGAGCGGCATCGGCGGCCCGGTGGCGCACCTCGCCGAGCGGAACGCGGCGCTGCCGGTCGGCGAGCTCTTCGCGCTTGTGCGCGACGATCGCGCCCAGGATCCCCCCTGCCTTCGCCCCCGTGCCCTGGTTGTTCCTCACGGACCGGTCACGCTTCCTGGGAACGCCATGTCTAAGGTCGCCGCGGCGCGTTACGCAAACTTCGTCTTGAGCCGGAGCGCTTCGAGTTTGGCGTAGGCCTCGCCCGAGTCGATGCTCCGGGCGGCCCGGGCCGCCCCATCCTTGATCGTCCCGGCCACTCCGGCCGCCACCAGCGCGGCGCCGGCGTTCAGCAGGACAATGTCCCGCCGGGGCCCCTGCTCCCCCCGCAGGACGCTCACGCAGATCTCGGCGTTCTCCTGGGGAGTCCCGCCGCGGAGGTCCTCGAGGGCCGCACGGCGGAAGCCGAACTCCTCGGGCGCGATCGTGTACGTGCGGACGACGCCGTCGGCGACCTCGGAAACCTGGGTCGGGGCGCACAGAGAGATCTCATCCATGCCGTCCTGGCCGTGGACCACGAAGGCCCGGTCGGCGCCCAGCGCCGACAGCACGCGCGCCATGAGCTCGGTGTACGCGGCGCTCGGGGCGCCCTGCAGGTACCGTCTCGCCCGCGCGGGGTTGGTCAGCGGTCCGAGAATGTTGAAGACCGTGCGGATGCCGATCTCGCGGCGCGGCGCCAGCGCGTG
>VBAN01000251.1 GCA_005882445.1 Candidatus Segetimicrobium genomatis
GGCCACCGCATCAGGGGCCGCGCCAGCCATCACCGCGTTGCCCACCAGATAGTCCAGCTTGGGGTAGGTGTTGAGGATGTCCTCGGCCAGGGCGAGCTGGATGTTCTTGCCGGTGTCCCCGTACTTCACGTCCACGATCTTGACCCGACCCGGGGCGAGCTTTTCCGTGGCCGCCTTGAACCCTTCCAGCGTGTCGGGCGCCCACCCCGATCCCGCCGGCCCCGGCAGGAAGGCGACCGTCACCTGGGTCCTCCCTTTGCTGTCCTCGGCCACGAAGACGCCGGACTGATACCCCATATCATAGAAGGACACGAGCGCCTTCGCGGCGATCTTCGACGCGCGGATGTCGTTGATGACCTCGATGACCGGCATCTTCTTGCTGACCCTGTCCACGAGACTGTCCTGGGCCGAGTACGAGATCCCCGCAAAGATGATGCCGTCGACGCTCTGGTTGGCCAGGTTCTCGACCTGGTTGATCTGTTGGGTGATCTCCGTATACCCGGCCGCGGCGACCAGGTTGATGCCCACGCCGAGCTGCTTCGCCTCGTCAATGATTCCATAGTCAACCGCCAGCCAGTAGGAGTCCTTGAGGTGCGGGAACGACACCCCGATGGTATACGGCTTCTTGGGCGTGGGCGGCGTCCACATCTCCGACTTCGGGCCAGCGAGGCCCGTCGCCGGCATCCCCGATGCCTTCTTCGTACTGACATCGTATGAACCATAGTATGAGAGCACCGGCCACGGGTACCACTTCGTGCCCTGGGCCCGCGCCCCCGGCTGTGCCGACACCAGCGTGACCACGAACGCGGCGATTACCAGCGCCGCAAGGATCCTTCGAACTCGTCCGCTCATCGCTACCCCTCCCCCTCTCGCCTGAACCGCGTGCACCTCTCCCGCCGTCTCATCGCGCCGGCGCCCCCTCCGCCGGCGCCGCGTCAAGACTATCTAACCCTTTCTTCAGTTGATCGTCTGTAATGACAAACGGCACATGGACGGGAATCACTTTCATGGGCTGCACCTTCCCGGTTGCGGTCAAGGCGGTATGGTCTTACAGTCGAATCTGCCCGATTCCTCCAGGAGGCCCTGTGTATGCAAAGGACCTAGTGGCGCTGGCTTTTCTATGCAGAACATCCTCCACCCGCGCGCCGGTCACACCTCGAACCGCACCGGGTCCCCGGCGCGGATCGTCCCTTTCGTTAGAGCGTCGAACAAGGCGCCGCGCCATCCCCGCGCGGCGATCTGAAATGCGATGCCGGATGTGCGGTCACGGAAGAGCCGGCAGGGGCGGTGGGCCGCGGCCGTCCGCCGAACCGGCAGGTCTCCGATGAGTGATGAGATTGTCCCCCGGAGCGGCAGGGGGGATGCCCAGCGCTTCCAGGACTTCAGCGTTGATCGCGCTGATTTCGCGGCCGGGGACGCGCGCCCCCCGCCAGACCTGCTTGCCGTCGTGGTCCCCGAGAACCCCCACCCCAGGAATCACATGGATCTCGTCGACGATACGGTGCTCCCCCGGACGGGGGGAGACAACCAGCAACTCCACAGTACCGCTCTCTCCAAAGGCGGTCTTCTCCAGCCGGTCGAGCGCCAGCGCCGTGACGCCGGCAGGGGGCCCCCCGCCCGCAGTCACGACGCCACCGCGGACTCGCCCTGGGCGGATGCCAGGATGTTGAGGGCGTCGATCTCGCTCACGAGAGCCATCTTCACGCACGTCCGCGCTGCCGAGCCGCACGGCGAGCGCCTCCTCGATCCGCGCCAGTCTCTGCCGCATCGTGTTTCGATGACGCCAAGTCGAAGCGCATCCCCCAACGTCAGCGGCATGGCCCTCTCCCCGCGTCGCGATTTCTTCCTGCGCTCCCTCTCAACCCTAATTCAGAAAGGGTTTGAGACCATCCTGCGGGGCATTCCCAGCATGCACACGCGGGACCGGAACGCCGCGGCCTGCGGGGGCTCCCTCCCAGGGATCCTCGACCTCAACCGTTACCGTACGATTGGTGCCGGGAGGAGGATTTCGTCTCTACCAGGCATCGACGGGGTCCTGGAGGTCGTATAGAGTCCCCTCTGGCCGCGGACCAACCCGAGGTGGCAGGCGATGTCGCGCTCTCATTGAAGTAAATCGCACCTGTATCAGGCCGCTCTGTCGTGCCGCCGACAGCCACCTCGACCTGTCGTGGAACGCGCTCCAATGGAATCGCGACCTCCTGAGGTCGGTCTACACGATCCGCGCGCAAGAGGAGGCGACCCCCGGCAAGGGACGCGGGCAAGGGACGGTGGCCTTCCCGGAAATGCGCCGGGGCCGAATCGCCCTCAGCTTTGCCACCGTCCTTGCGCGGGCGACGGGGCGCCCCGAGCCCCACCTCGACTTTGCCACGCCTGCGCAGGCGTGCGGGATCGCCAAAGGGCAGCTGGCCTACTATCATGCGCTGGAGCGTCAGGGCCACGTGCGCGTGATCCGCGGCGCCGCGCAGCTCGAGGCCCATATCGCCGAGTGGACCGCGTGGGATGCGGCGCATCCTGATGATGCGGCTGAGGGGAACGCACCCACGCCTCCCCTGGGCTTCGTCATCAGCATGGAAGGGGCGGACCCCATCCTCGAGCCGGCGCATCTGCAGGAGTGGTGGGAGGGCGGGCTCCGTCTGCTGGAGCTCAGTCACTTCGGGCCGGGACGATACGCCGGCGGGACGGGCACCGAGATCGGGTTGACCGAGTTAGGGAAATCGCTCCTTTCTGAAATGGGGCGCGTGGGGGTCACCCTTGACCTCACGCACTGCTCCGATCAGGCCTTCTGGGAGGCACTCGCTCAGCATCCCGGCCCGGTCATGGCGAGCCACAACAACTGCCGCGCGCTCGCGCCCCATCAACGGCAGTTCTCCGACGAGCAGATCCGCGCCATCGTCGGGCGCGACGGCGTCATCGGCGTCGCGCTGGACTGCTGGATGATCAAGCCCGGGTGGAGGCACGGCGACAGCAACGAGGCCATCAAGCTTGCGGACGTCGTGACGCACATCGACCACATCTGCCAGATCGCGGGATCGAGCCGTCACGCCGCCATCGGGACAGATCTCGACGGGGGGTTCGGCCGCGAGGGATCCCCCCATGACCTGGATACGATCGCCGATCTGCAGAAGATCGCGGGGCTGGTCGCGCAGCGGGGGTATGGGGCAGACGACATCGCAGCCATCATGCACGGCAACTGGTTCCGTTTCCTTCGGCGGGCGTGGGGTACCGCGTAGCGGAGCAAACGAAAGAGAAAGCACCCTGCACAGCCTCCACACCTACCAGTCGCGGAACCGCGGATCGAGCACGTCACGGAGACCGTCCCCCAGAAGAT
>VBAN01000250.1:0-5763 GCA_005882445.1 Candidatus Segetimicrobium genomatis
CGCTCCCCGAGGCCTGGAGATAGAGCGGCTCGACGTAGAGGAGCGCGTCGGAGACCGGGATGACGAGCAGGTTGCCGCGGATGACCTGGGAGCCCTGCTGGTTCCACAAGGCCAGCTGGCTCGAGATCAACGGATCCTGGTTGATCCGGGCTTCGATCTGCATCGGTCCGAACACCGTGCGGTCCTTTGGAAACCGGTAGACGAGCAGCCGGCCGTAGTGCGGCATGTCGCTCCGGCCGGCCATCCAGGCCACCATGTTGTCCTTGCCCGCGGGGGTGAACGGGAGGATAAGCGCAAACTCCTCGCCCTGGGCGGGATCCAACCGCAGCGTGACGTAATAGGGCTCCAGGGGCTGGGCGGCGCCGGTGAACAGCTCATTGGGGAACACCCAGAGATCCTCGCGATTGTAGAAGACCCGCGGATCCTTCATGTGAAACGTGGAGTACACCTGAGCCTGGAGCGTGAACAGGTCTTCGGGATACCGGAGGTGGGAGACGAGCGAGGGCGGAAGCGCCTCCATCGGCCGGAAGAGACCGGGAAAGATCCTGCCGTAGACCTGCACGAGCGGGTCCTGAGGATCCACGACGTAGAAGCGGGTCGCGCCGTCGTAGGCGTCCACGACGGCCTTCACGGAGTTGCGGATGTAATTGAGCCCCCCCACCGGGCGCGAGTACGGATATCCGCCGCTGGTGGTGTAGGCGTCGACGATCCAGTACAGGCGGCCGTCGGCGAGCACCAGGTAGGGATCGTGGTCGAGGGTCAGCATGGGAGCCAGGTGGGCGACCCGCTCCATCACCTCGCGGTGAAAGATCACCCGGCTCTCGGCCGTCACATCGTTGCTCAGCAGCAGCTGCGATGCCCCGAACCGGGTCGCAAACGCGAGCTTCGCCAGCGGGGCGGAGAGGGGCACGCCGCCGCTCCCCGCGTACGACGTGTATGCGTTCTGGTCGCCCCGGGCGTAGTCCAGCTCCTTTGTGCGCGTCTTCACGATCACGTACTGGGTGGCGAGCAGGCCATAGTACAACTCCGGCCGCTCGATCCGGAACCCGATGGGGCTCTGCGGCGGGATGTCCTTGATATAGAACTCGGGCAAGCCCTCCGCGGTGAGCCGGTTCACCGGGTTCATCACCAGCCCGTAGCCGTGCGTGAACACGAGGTGGTCGTTGACCCACGTTCGCGCCTCGGCGGTGGATGCCCACGCTCGTAAACGTGTAGTACAGCCGCAGCCCCTGGAGCTGCAGGTACGTGCGCAGGAGAGGCCGGTAATCCCACAGCCGGACGTTATCGAGGACCGCGCGGTTGGCCTGGACGATCGCCGGGGTCAGGGTCTCGGTGGCGGGGAACGACTGCTCCTGCACCTGATCGAGGTTGTAGGCGTGGAGGGTCGCCTCGATACTGTTCCGGATATAGGGGGCCTCCCGGTCCAGTTCGTTGGGGGTCACCTCAAACTGCTGGACGGCGGACGGGTAGAGGCTGGTGCCGCCGATCCAGACGACAATCGTCAGGGCCAGGGAGCCGATCGCCAGACGCATGGTCCGCAGCCACGCCGAGGACAACAGCAGCAGGCCGGAGGCGGCCGCGAGCACCATCAGGAGGCGGAGGGCCGGGAGCGTGGCGTGCAGGTCCGCGTACGCCGCGCCGAAGACGGCGCCGCGCGGCGAGAACAAGAGGCCGTAGGCGTCCAGCCAGAACCCCGCGGCCCGCAGCAGCAGCAGCGGTCGAGATAATAGCCCGCCGCCGCGATGAGCAGCGCGACGAACGTCCACGCAAACAGCCAATCGTACACCGCGGTGTACGCCGGCAGCGTGAACACGTAGAATCCGATGTCGCGGTGAAAGATAGTATCCTGAATCCCGAAGGGGACGCGGTGGAGCCAGGCCTGAAACGTCGGCCATGACCCCGCCGCCGCCTGGCCGGCCAGCACGCTCACCACCGCGGCACCGAACGCCGCCAGGACGCTGGGACGAAGGCGGATCCCTTGCTGGTACCCGCGGCTCCCCGAGGGCCGCAGGTCGATGACCCGCGGGATCGGGCGCAGGCGCAGGAGCGGGCGGATGTCGAGCCAGAGGATGAGGAACACCGCCAGCGCCGCCGCCAGGCCCACGGCCGCCGCCGAGACGATCGGGACCCAGAAGACGGCGCGATAGCCGACCTCCCCGAACCACAGCCACTCCGTGTACGCGCGGGCGAGCCTCGGCAACAAGAAGAGGAGGAGCACCAGGAGGACGAGCAGCGTCTGACGGAGCCGTGCCAGCCAGGAGATCATGGTACAATATCACCGGACGGCATGATCAGGAGATGAACACGATGGTCACGCGAGATCAGGTCATTGACGTGCTGAAGACCTGCTTCGATCCCGAGATCCCGGTGAACATCTGGGATCTGGGGCTGATCTACGACATCACGATCGTCGGCGGGGCCGTGAGTATCAAGATGACGCTGACCGCCGTGGGATGCTCGCTGGGCCCGCAGCTGGTCAGCGAGATCGAAGCGAAGATCTCCTGCACCGACGGCGTCGAGGACTGCAAAGTCGAGATGGTCTGGAGCCCGCCGTGGTCGCCCGAGCGGCTGAGCGACGATGGCCGGCTGTCGCTGCAGGCGATGGGCTTTCCGGTCTGAGATGAGCGCAGGCCTCTCGGTCGTCGTGGCCGGCGACGACCTGCTCTTCTCGACCCGGATCGCGTCGGCGCTCACCGGCTGCGGCCACCGGCCCCGTCTCGTCAGCTCGCTTCCCGACTTCCACGCCGCCCTCACCGCGGGGCCCGACGCCGCCATCCTCAACCTGGCGTCGCACCGGCTGGATGCCGCGGCCGCGATCCGGCTGGCCAAGGCCGACCCGGTCACCCGAGCGATTCCCCTGCTGGGCTTCTGCGGGCACGCGGACGCCCCACGGCAGGCCGCCGCGCGGGCCGCCGGGTGCGATCTTGTGGCCACGAACGGTGCCGTCGCCGCCAACCTGCCGCGCCTCCTCGAGGAACTCCTGGCCGCCACACGCGCTACGCCGTAGGCACCCGAGCATACCAGTCCGTATACTGCTGCGCGCAGGCCGCGCGCAGCGCATCTTCTGATTCCACCGCCGCCCCAAACCGGGTAATGGCGCAGGCGTCGAGCGGGAGCGACGGCTGGCCGGTGAGAACCAGTTCCGCGAGCGTTGCGCCCACCGCGGGAGAAATCGAGAGCCCGCCGACGCAGCACCCGCAGGCGACGAAGAATCCCTCGATCCCGGGCACCGGCCCAACGATGGGGCGGCCGTCGGCCGTCATCGTCGGCAGCCCCCCGCGGTGCTCGCGCACGCCGATGCCCTTGTCGACGAGCACCTGGTCGCGGACCAACTGCGCCAGTCGCTCCAGGACGCTCATGTCGAGCGGCAGATCCCCGATCTGAAAATCGGGTGAGGCCGTGCTCATGTCGTAGAACTGAGGATCGCGCTCGTAGCCGCCCATCAAGAGCCCCCCTTGATGGGGCCGCATGTAGACGCAGGCGTCGTAGATCCGGCAGATGGCGTGGCTGGCATCGACCCCCGGGATCCGCTGCGTGATGTAGAGCTGGTGCCGCACCGGAACGATGGGAACGGGGATCCCAGCCTGTTCCGCCAACAGCCTGGCCCAGGCGCCGGCCGCGTCGACGACGATGGGGGCGCGGATCTCCCCCTGGCTCGTCGTCACGCCGACCACGTGCCCGTCCTCGATGCCAATCCCGGTGACGCGCGTGTTGGGAAGGAGGACGGCGCCCTGCTCCTCGGCGGCCCGCGCATATCCCAGCGGCAGCTGACCCGGCTCTTCGAGGTAGAGATCCGTGGGCGTGTACGCGATGAGACGGATGTCCCGCGGGCGGATGAGCGGAGCGAGCAGTGACATCTCGTCGAAGGACACTTCGGACGTCTCGAGGCCCAAGGCCTGCCCGGCGGCGATCTCCGCCCGGATCACCGCCTCATCCTTTTCGCCCCGCGCAATGTTAACGCTGCCCGGCTGGACGTAGGTGAGCGGCTGCCCCGTCTCCTCGGCGAAGCGCACGATCTTCTGGACGCTCAAGATGGCCATGTGGGACACGTCCGGATCGGGCCGCACCTGCTTGGTCAACCCGGCCGCCCGCGGCGAGGTTTGCGACGCGATCTCGTGGGCGTCCACGACGACGACGCCCTCCTGTCCCAGCGCGGTGAGGTGGTAGGCGGTGCTCGCGCCGAACGCGCCCGACCCAATGACCACGACCCCGGCTTCGTCGACCACGCTTACATTTGCTCCAATCGGCTCATCCCTTGGGCTGTTCGGGGTCCTTCGACACACTTTCCACGCGCGCGGGCGGGTCTCCCCCATAACACCGGTGCCGGCTTAGCGCGTTTGCGGGATTGCAAGCAGGCATGAGCTAATCCCCGGAATTTTCAGGTTTTCCAGACCCTTGAGGTGCGCTCCCGGGGCAGATCCCAACCGCGAGCCTTGATGCAAACATACGTTCGGTATTATACTGGAACCACTCCAGAAGGTGGTGCCCAATGGCCGTGTCCCGCCTACCCATCCCCCTCCCCCAGCCGCTCGGCGGCCTTGTGCTGTTTACAGGAGACGAGAGCGTCCTGCCGCTGAGCCAGCTCCTGTGCCTCCAATATCTCGGGCGCGGCGAGCCGGTGGTGCTGGTGGATGGGGCGAACGCCTTCAACCCTTACCTGCTCTCCGATGCCGCTCGAGCGGAGGGACTCGACCTCCGCCGGGTGCTGGACGCGGTGCACCTCTCGCGGGCATACACCTGCCACCAGCTCGAGGCGCTGTTCAGCGAGCATCTCCCCCAGGCGATCGCCGCGTTCCGCCCGGGAGCGATCCTCTGCCTCGGCCTGCTCGATCTCCTGTACGACGAGGACGTCCCGGTCACAGAAGCCTCCCGCATTTTCCGGCGCCTCGCCTCCGCGATCGTCGAGATGGCCCCCCGCCTCCCCATCCTGGCCGCCTGCCCCGACCCGGCGCTGCCCGATCGCGAGCGGTCGCACACCCGCGGGACGTTCGGCGACAGGCTGCGCGGTCTCGCCAGCTGGCACTTTACCGCCCGGCCGGATGGCGAGCGTGTCTGGATCGCGCGGGAGCGGCCCGATCCCGCCCGGTGGGAGTGGGCGCTGCGCCTTCGGCCGGACCGCACCTTTCGGATGAGGCCGTAAATGGGCCGCACCGTTCCCACGATGACGCAACTCGTCCAGAGCGAGGAGGACCTGTGGGCCCCGTTCCGCCGCGCGCTCAGGGCGGAGGACCGCGTCGCATTCGACCGGCTCTTTGCCGCCGCCCGGCATTACGCCGCCGTCGCCAGCTACGCCGCCCGGCCCGTGCCCTTCGAGGCGATCCTGCTGTCGATGCTCCTGGAGGCGATGAAGGCCATCCAACACCTGGAGACCGAGATCACCGCGCTCCGCGCAGAACCCTCCGCCGGCCGCGGAGATCCGCTGCATGGAAAGCCACCCGCTCTCCGCCCACCTGTTTGACGTCTATCCCACCTCGGGTGGGATGGCCGTCTGGCTCCTCGCGGAAGGGGGCGCCCGTCTGCGGCTCGTGCACCCGTGGTCGCCCCGCCTGTACTACGCCGGCGCACCCACGGCCCTCCGGCAGGCCGCGGCGCTGCTCGATGGCTCGGCGCCGCGCCGGGACGTCCGGGAACCGGTCACGGTCCGCCGCACGAAGCGGCAGGACCTGCTGCAGGGCGAGGTCGAGGTCGTTGAGGTCACCGTGGCCGATCCCCTGGCGTTCCCGCGCCTCGTCGCCCGGCTGGCGCGGATCGACGGCCTGACGT
>VBAN01000250.1:5788-6781 GCA_005882445.1 Candidatus Segetimicrobium genomatis
CGATCCGGGACATCGCGCCGCTGGAGTCTCCCTGGGAAGCGGAGTACACGGTGCCGCCGCTCATGATCCTGCGCCTGCGCCTCGACGGCGATCCGGCGAACCCGAACCACGGACACCGGGCGGTGCTCCACGTGGGCGTGGACGGCGAAGAGGGCGGCCTCGTGGGAGAGACGCCGGCGGATCTGCTGGAGGCGCTCGACCGGTGGCTGCGCCGGTACGATCCCGACATCATCCTGACCGAGTGGGGCGACTCGTTCCTGATGCCCAGGCTGCGGCGCCTCATGCAGATGTGCGGCCGTCCGCTCTCGCTGAACCGCGATGGGGGCGCGGGGATGCGGACGCGCCGCCCGCGCTCGTACATGACGTACGGCCAGATCGTCTATACCGCGGGAGGATCGTACCTGCGGGGCCGCTGGCACCTGGACACCGCCAACTCGTTTACCTATGAAGAGGCGGAACTGCCGGGGCTCCTGGAGCTGGCGCGCCTCGGCCGGATGCCGGTCCAGCACACGGCGCGGACCAGCGTGGGGACCACGATCACGTCCATGCAGCTCGACCAGGCCTACCAGGAAGGCATCCTCATCCCCTGGCGGAAGTCGCGCCCCGAGGCGTTCAAGTCGGGCAGCGACCTGCTCCTCACCGACCGCGGCGGGCTGACGTACACGCCGCTCATCGGCGCGTACGAGCGGGTCGGCGAGCTGGACTTCGCGGCGATGTACCCGGCGATGATGAACCGCTACAACATCTCCCAGGAGACGGTCAACTGCGCCTGCTGCCGGGACGACCCGGCCGCCCGGGTGCCGGGGATCCCCCACCACCTCTGCCGGAAGCGGCAGGGGCTGATCCCCCGGGTGCTCGGGCGGGTCCTCGACCGCCGCGCCTATTACAAGCGCCGCCGGGCGGAAACGAGCGGGGCGGAGCACCACCTCTACGATATGCGGCAGACGGCGCTCAAGTGGATCGGCGTGGTCTGTCTGGACGGCAGCACCCTTG
>VBAN01000250.1:7096-7336 GCA_005882445.1 Candidatus Segetimicrobium genomatis
CGGCAATCGACGAGGTCCCCTACGCGGAGCGTTTCGTGTACTGCGTCGAGCTCGCCGACGAGCCTGCCGCTTTTGTCGTGGCGGGCGGCGTGCTCACGCACAACTCCTTTGGCTACCAAGGCTACAAGAACGCGCGGTTCGGTCAGATCGAGGCCCACGAGTGCACAACCGCGCTCGGCCGGGAGATGCTGCTCCGCGCGAAGGACGTCGCGGAGTCGCAGGGCTACACCATGCTGCACG
>VBAN01000053.1:0-1851 GCA_005882445.1 Candidatus Segetimicrobium genomatis
AGCGGGAGGGGCCACATGTCGATCGAGCGGGTCCGCCGGCATATCGACGAGCACCGCGAAGAGGCGCTGGACATGCTCAAGGACCTGGTTCGCCAGCCGAGCATCAGCGCGCAGGACAAGGGGGTCAAGGAATGCGCGCAGGTCCTGGCGGACCTGCTCCGGCGCCTCGGGATTGCCGCCGAGATCCTTCCGACCGCCACGCAGCCGATCGTCTTCGGGGAGATCGCGCGCGACCCGGCGGCGTACACGCTCCTCTGCTACGGGCACTACGACGTCCAGCCTCCCGAGCCGCTCGACCTGTGGCAGACGCCGCCGTTCGAGCCGGCCGTGCGCGACGGACGGCTGTACGGCCGCGGGACCGGTGACAACAAAGGCCAGCTCATCGCCCACGCGCTGGCCGCCCACGCCTGGGTGGAGGCGGCGGGCGGCCCGCCGATCAACCTCAAGTTCGTGTTCGAGGGAGAGGAGGAGTCCGGCTCGCCGAGCCTGGCGGGCTTCATCCGGGCGCATCAGAGCAGGCTGGCGGCGGATCTCGTCTACATCTCCGACGGCGGCCTGCACCCATCGGGGGCGCCCACCATCTCCCTCGGGAACCGCGGGATCCTGGGCCTGACGCTGGTCGCGCGGGGGGCGGACCGGGATAACCACTCGGGCAACAAAGGGGGCGTCGCCCCGAATCCGGTGTGGATGCTCGTCCACCTGCTGTCTTCTATGGTAGATCCCACCGGCCGGGTCCTGATCGAGGGGTTCTACGACCACGTCCGGCCGATCGGCGCGACGGAGCAGCGGCTGCTCGCGACGATGGACTACGACCCCAAGACGTTCGCCGCGACGATGGGCCTCGAGACGCTCCCGATGGACGGCCCGACGTACTGGACGCGCATCATGCTGGAGCCGTACTGCAACATCAACGGCTTCCTGAGCGGCTACGTCGGGCCGGGCTCGAAGACGATCATCCCGTCCACCGCGGAATGCCGGCTCGACATCCGCCTCGTGGTCGACCAGACGACGGCGGACATTCTGACGAAGGTGCGGCGGCACGTGGCGAAGGTGGACCCGCGGGTCCAGGTGCTCGCGCGGGGCTTCGGCACAATGGAGGCGAGCCGGACCGCGCCCGAGCATCCGGCGGTCGGCGTCGTCGCGGACGCGATCCGCCGCCGCCGCGGCGTCGCCCCCACCATCAACCTCGCCAGCGGTGGCAGCCTGCCGAACGCGGTCTGGCCGGGCGTCCTCGGCGTGGACCACATCGGCGTGCCCTACGCCAACGCCGACGAGAACAACCACAGCCCCAACGAGAACCTCAGCCTGGACCGATTCTACGATGGGATCCACGTGAGCGCCGAGGTGTTCCGGGCGCTGGGCGACGGGGCGGCCCGGGGAGCGCTCCCGCGGCGCGCGGCGCGTTGATAGCGGGCCGCCCCAATCCTGCCGCCGTTGGGGCCGGGTGGGCGGTGTTCGTCATCGCCAACACCCAGCGCATCGATGTGGTCCCGTTCTTCAACGATCTGCGCCCCTATTACCACACGGACTACGCCGGCGTCGGGGCCCTGCTCTCCGCGTACCTGCTCGGGTACCTCCTCGCCCAGGTGCCGATGGGCCTGGCGGCGGACAACCTTCCCACCCGCCGGGTGACGCTCGCGGGCCTCGCGCTGATCGCCGCGACCTCCGGCGTGTTTGCGCTGGTCCGGCCGTACTGGCTGGCGATGCTGCTGCGGTTCCTGATGGGCGTGAGCGGCGCGGCGCTGTACTCCTCCACGGTGAAGCTCCTCCTGGGGAGTGCGCCGAGCCGCGGGGCGGCGATGGGGGTGCTGCAGTCGGGCGCGGGAACGGGCATGATCGTCGGCCTGTTCG
>VBAN01000053.1:1926-7282 GCA_005882445.1 Candidatus Segetimicrobium genomatis
GCCATGTCGGGACCACCGTCCGCAACCGGTACTTTGCCTACCTCGCCTCGTGCACGTTCCTGGGGTTGTTCAGCGCGTACGGGATCACCGCGTGGCTGCCGACGTATCTGCGCAACGAGTTCCGCTTCACCAGCGCCGCCGCCGGGGCAATTGCGTCACTGATCAACGTCGGGCTGGCCGCGGCGGCGCCGGTGACCGGCGCGCTCTCCGACCGGCTCGGCCTCCGTGGCCCGGTGATCGCCGGCGGCTTCGGCGCGCTGGCGCTCGCGTTCGCGCTGCTCCTGGGGGTCCACAGCGCTGCGGCCTCCGGGTGCGCCGCGGCGATCGCCGGCGTGGGGCTGGCGCTGACGCTGCCGATCCTGACGACGATGACGACGGAGATCTTCGGCGTCGCGCGCGCGGGCGTCGCCGTGTCCTTGAACCTGGCCGTGGGCCAGGTGGCGTCCACGATCTCGGGCGTGCTGTTCGGGATCGTGCTCGACAAGTCCGGGAGTTTTCGCCTGATCTGGAGTATCGGGACCGCGGCAGCCGCCGCCGGCGTCGTTCCGGCCGCCCTGCTGCGCGCCAGGGAGCGGGCCGCCCCGGCGGCGCGATCCGCCGGCGACATCCGCGGGTAGTTGGGGCGCGGCATAGTTCGGGCGGAGACCGCCGCAGCGATCTCCGCCCGGTGAAGCGTCTCAGCCTTCCTGCGAGTTATTGCGCGAAGACGGCGATCCCGTCCGGGACCACTTGTTGGTGCCGGCGTCGATGACCCCCACGACCGGGGTTGGCTTTCCGTCCTTCATGCCGTTGGAGGTCATGCTTCTCGAGGCGGTGTAATAGCGGTTGTCCCCAGGATTGTACCAAACCTCGTCGGAGCCGCCGACCTCGGTGATCTTCGCGACGATGTGCCCGTCGGTGTCATCGAGGATAATGGTCTGCGCGTGAGCGCCGTCATCGATCGCGTCCCCGCTGCAGCCCACCGCCAGGTGGTGCTGGGGGCCGACGGCCAGCCCGGCCGGCTTGCACTCGCTGAGCGGGTACGTCGCGACGACCTTCATGGTCTTGGGATCGATCTTGTCGACGGCGCCGCCCGGATTCTCCTTCGAGGACACCACGTTCTGATAGAGCATGCCGTCCTCCGGATCGTATGCGGGCTGCTCCAGGCCGCCGGCGCTCGTGTATGTGATCTTCCCCACGACCTTCCGGCTCGTCGTAGAGATGAACGTGATGAACGGCGGATCGTCCGCGTTGTTTGCGATCACGATGAGGTGGTCTTTCGCATCGTACGTCAGCTCATCGGCGCGGTTCTTCCCGCCGTTTGAGATCGAGGACACGATCGCGCCCGATTTCAAGTTCACGGCCTTGATCAAGCCCGGCGAATCGCCGACCCACGCCACACTGTCGCCCGGGATCACCAGGACCCCATCGGGGCCGGAGGTGTCCGGTTTGCCGGTAAACCCCGCGAACTTGCTCTTGGCGAGCTGGGCCACCAGTTTGTTGGTCGTTGTATCGACGACATCGACCGCGTTGCTGGTGCGGTCGGCAAGATAATACCTGTGGCTCGCCGGGTCCACCCAGCTGATGTCGTAGCTGAAGGCGCCCTTCTGCGGAGGCACACCTGGTACCTTGATCAGCGCGATCCGATGGTAGGACTGGGCGAGCGCTCCGGTGAAGGGCGACGCGGACAACGACAGGACAAGCGTCCCGATCAGGGCGAACAGCACTTTCAGTCTCACATCACCACCCCCCCCGTAGAGTCTTCTCCCCGGCTTACGCAGACGGTCTTCCGTCTGTTCTCCACCCCCCTTCGGCCGGCGCCCCGCGCCCCCCTGCCGTCCGCCGGGGCGCCCCTTCGCCGGGCCGCCGCCTCGACCGCTCGGGTCCGCAGGGCCCGACGGCTCCGGGGCGCCGGCCGCATCACCGCTCCGCAACCGGGTCCAGGGCATCCCGCAGGCCGTCGCCGACGAAGTTGAGGCTGAGCAGGGTCGCCGCGAGCGCCAGCCCGGGCGCGATCACCAGGCGCGGGTACGACTCGATGGAATCGATGCCTTCGGCGATCATCGTCCCCCAGCTCGGCACGGGGGGCTGCACCCCCAGGCCGAGGAAGCTGAGCCCCGCCTCGGCGATGATGAACGTCGGAATGAGCACGGTGGCCATGACGATGATCGGCGCGGCGATGTTGGGCAGCAGGTGGGCCCCCATGACATGGCCGTCGGCGGCCCCCAGGCTCTGCGCGGCGAGCACGAACTCGCGGTGCCGCAGCGTCAGCACCTGCCCGCGGACGACGCGGGCGACGTCCAGCCAGCCCACAAGGGCGAGCGCCATGACGATCGCCGCGACGCCCGCCGTGTCGTGATTGACCGCGTGCAGCCAGACCAGCGGGCCGTGGCGGATGGTCGGCAGGAACGCGGTGAAAAAGGTCTGGAGCAGGACGACGAGGAGCAGGTAGGGGATCGCGTACACGATGTCCACCAAGCGCATCAGCAGCAGGTCGAGCGTCCCCCCAAAATACGCCGCCACCAGCCCGACCGGCACCCCCACGGCCAGGACGAGGGCGGCGGCCGCGAGCCCGACGCTCATCGAGACCCGCGCGCCGTACATGAGCCGGCTGAACTCGTCGCGGCCGAGCGCGTCGGTACCCGCCCAGTGCGCGCGGCCGGCGGCCTGATAGGTGGCAAACAGGTCCTGCCGATCGTACCGGTACGGGGCGGAAACGGGCGCGCTGATCGCCGCAAGCACAACTGCCGTAAGAAAGGCCGCCCCGACCACGGCCATCCGGTGCTGCGCGAACCTCCGGCGGGCGCGGCTCCCCGCGCTGCGCGGCCCGCGACGGCGCGGCGCCGCCGCGGCGGGCCGCGGGGTGTCCAGCGGGGAGGATTCAGCCGTAACGCACCTGCGGGTCCAGGGCCGCGTAGGTGAGATCCACCAGAATGTTCATCGTGATAATCACCACGCCAAACAGGAGCGCCAGCGCCAGCAGCACCGGGTAATCGCGCCCGGTCGTGGCGGTCACGAAGTACCGGCCGATCCCCGGCACCCGGGTGATCGTTTCGACGAAGAACGATCCGGTGACCACGTCGGCCACGAGGATGCCGGAGACGGTGGCGATCGGCACCAGCGCGTTGCGGAGCCCGTGCCGGAGCACGACCCCGCGGCCCGAGAGCCCCTTCGCCCGCGCCGTCCGGATGTAATCCTGGCCGAGCACTTCGAGCAGCGACGTCCGCAGGTAGCGGGCGAGCGTCGTGGCCGGGCGAAAGCCGATGGCGACCGCGGGGATGATCACGCGGGGATCCAGCACGCCCCCCCACCCCCCGGTGGGCAGCCAGTGCAGGAGGACGGCGACCACGGTCACAAGGATCGTCGCCATCACGTAGTTCGGGATCGAGATGCCCATGACCACGATCCCCATCGCCAGGTAGTCCACCGGCGTATTGCGGTAGACGGCGGCCAGCGTCCCCAGCGGGATCCCCAGCGCGATCGCGAACAGCATCGACACGGCGCCCAACTGAATGGAGACCGGGAAGAAATCCGCAATGATCTCCGCGACGTCGCGTGAGGTATTCACGTAGGAGGGGCCGAGGGATCCGTGCGCGGCGTCCTGCAGGTACAGGAGGTACTGGCTCCAGAGCGGCTCGTTCAGGTGGAACTTCAGCCTGATGTTTTCGATGACCTGAGGCGCCAGCGGCTTCTCCGCATTGTCCCAGGGCCCGCCCGGCGTCGCGTGGACCAGAAAGAAGGCCACCGTGTAGACGATGGCCATGGTGGGGAACGCGAGCAGCAGACGCCGGACGAGATAGGATCCCACGCGCGCGCCGGGATCACGAGGGGCGCTGCGCAGTAGACCGCGCAGCGCCCCGAGAACCCTTAGTGATCGAGGATCTTCACCCGGCCGAAGGTCCCGGACCAGGCGGCGGCGGCCGGAGGCAGGCGGAACCCCTGCACCCACGGCTTCACCGCGATGATCACCCCCAGATGGTACAGGGGAACGGCGGGCAGGTCGGTGTTCAGGATCTTCTCCGCCGACTCATACAACTGCCTGCGCTTGGCCCGATCCGCCTCCCCCGCCCCCTTACGGATCAGCGAGTCGAACTCGGTGTTATGCCACCGCGTATGGAAGAAATCCTGGTCGGAGTCGAAGAGGATGTTCGCCCAGTTGGCGGGGTCCTCGAAATCGGACCCCCACCGATCGATGTAGGCGTCGTACGGCTGCTTGGCCCAGGAGTTGAACGCGGCGTTGTACTCCTTGCGCTCCATGCGCTGGAGGGTGACGTTGATCTTCAAGGTATCCTGCCAGATCTGCTGCAGGGCCTGGGCGACGAGATCGAACGTAACGAGCTTGCCCCACGCCACCTTGACCTCTGGAAACCCTTTGCCGTCCGGGTATCCGGCCTCGGCCAGCAGCTGCCGCGCCCGGTCCGGCCCGCCGGTAAGGGGCGGCGCCGCCAGGTAGCCGATCGTCCCCGGGGGCGTAATCGTCTGCGCAGGATCGTAGATCCCGCGCAGGACCTCGCTCGCCACCCGCTTGTGATCGATCGCCAGATAGAGCGCCTGCCGCACCTTCGCTTTGCTCAATGGCGACTTGCTGTTCGTGGTGTCGCAAAACATCATCGCCGTCCCGGACCAGCGATACTTCTGCAGCTGCTTGCCCAGCACGGGATCCTTCCGCACCCGGTCGATGTCGCCCGGCTGAATCTGGTCGGTCGCATCGAGCTCGTTGTTCTCGAATGCCGGCAGGCTGGTGCGGAACGGGTCGTCGGTCAGCGTGAAGACGATCCGCTGCAGCGTCGGCTTGGCGCCCCAGTACCGGGGATTGGCCACGATCGTGAGCTCCCGGTCGTGCTCCCATTTCTGCAGCCTGAACATCCCGTTGCCGACGTGGTTGCCGGCCTCGACCCACTTCTTGCCGTACTTCTCGACCTGCCAGCGCGGGACGGGCATATAATTCCAGGTCGACACGAGCCGGAGGAAGTACGCGGCCGGCTCGGTCAGGGTCGCCCGCAGCGTCAGCGCGTCCGTCGCTTTGACGGCGACCGTGTCGCGATCCTTGGTCGTCCCCTTGTTGAAGTCGAGCGCTCCCTTGATCGGGTAGAATGCGGAGGCGTAGTCGCTCGCGGTGTCCGGATCCACCACCCGCTTCCAGGCATACTCGTAGTCCGCCGCGGTCACGGGGTGCCCATCGGACCACTGCATCCCCGACCTGAGATGAAAAGTATAAGTCAGTCCATCCCCGGAAACCTCCCACGCCCGGGCGGCCAGCGGCACGACGGATCCCGAGCCGTCGAAGGTGATCAAAGGATCGAAGAGAGCCATCGACACGAGGATCTCCGGGCGCGACTCGATCGTGGCTGGGTCGAAGTGGAGCGGCTCGAAGTCG
>VBAN01000252.1 GCA_005882445.1 Candidatus Segetimicrobium genomatis
GGATCCAGCGGGTCGGTCACGCCGGCCGTTTCAGAGGTCCGCCTAGGGACCCGGCTCCGGCTCGGGCCAGGTCCCCTGCGACCCCTCGGGGCCGTGGACGGCCGCGAGCGCCGGGATGCGGTCGTCGACCCTGATCCCCGCGCGCCGCTCCGCTGGGGCCGGCACGCCCTCGTACGCTTCCACCGGCCGGGCGGCGGGCTCGTCCAACTCGCCGCCGGAGACCAACATCTTCATCGTGTCGAAGAGGATGCGGACGTCGAGCAAGAGCGAGCGGTGCTTGATGTAGTGGAGATCGTACCGGATCTTCTCCATCTCCTCCTCGAGGGTGTTCGCGTACCGGTACCGCACCTGCGCCCACCCGGTCAGCCCCGGCTTGACGGAGCACCGAAGCGAATAGTAGGGGATCGCATCGCCCGAGATCTCGCTCAGGTTGCGGGCCGCCAGGATCATCATCTCGAGGTCCTTCATCGTGTGGGGCCGCGGGCCGACAAGATTCATGTCGCCGCGAAGGACGTTGAGGAGCTGCGGCAGCTCATCGAGCAGCGAGTGGCCGGCCTTGAACTGCCTGAGCAGCCGGCCGAGGCGCGTGATCCGATCGCGATTGTCTGCCGCCCACTCGGAATCCGAGCGGCGGGCCGGGTGCATGGTGCGGAACTTGATCAGCTTGAACGGCCGGCCCGACAGCCCCACGCGCTCCTGGATGAAGAACACGGGCCCCCGGGAGTCGAGCTTGATCAGGAGGGCGATCAGCCCGATGACGGGGGCCAGCATGAGCAAGGCGATCGCCGACACGAGGAAGCTGAACGCCCGCGCCACCGCGCTCTGCAGGCGCGTCGTCCGGAAGTCGCGGCAGAAGATGACGCCGCTGGGCGAGAGCGCTTCGAGGGCGAGCTGGCCGGTCAGGCGCTCGTAGGTATCGACAACGTCCTCGACCAGGATCCCGCGCGCCAGCGACTCTGCCAGCGACTCCACGAGCCGGCAGCGCGGTAATCGTCCCCGCCACCCGGTGAGCGCGACGACGATGCGGTCGGGGCGAATGGCCTCGATGACGCGCCCCACGTTCTCGTTCTCGTCGTCAACCACGGCGGCGACGACATACCGGCAGTCGGGCCGCATCTCGATCTCCCCCACCAGCTTCCGGGCCAGGGGGCTCGCGCCCACGATCAGCAAACGCTCGGCGAAGCGGCGGCTTCTCAGCAGCCAGTAGGCGATCGCACGGATCGGCAGGAACGGCCCGAAGACGACCCCGATTACGACGAGGGCGCTCGACCCGAGCACGTCGCCCGCGAACCTGACGCTGGGGACCAACATGGAGAACACGATCACCACGGGGATGGCCGCGCAGAGCGCGCGGGGAACCCGCCCCAGGAGCGCATCGAAGCTTCGGATGGGCCTGCGACAGCACGGTGACCCCATCGATCCGGCCGGTGAGCTGGGGGTGCGCCCAGATCAGGAGCGCCCCGCCCGCCACGACGAGGACGGAGCCGCCGTCGATGAGGGCGAGAATTAGCGCCATCGTGAACCCAGGACCGCCGTCACGGCTTTGTTCAGCATCGAGGCCCGGGCATGGCTGTTCCCGCTCTCATGGCCGTTGCCGGTCCGCCACCACCCGCTCCCCCGCCGCCCGCCCTTCGAGGCCCCGTAGTAGTAATACCCGTGGTAGTCGGAGCGCCGGCGATCGTCGCCGTTGAAGACGAGGCCGATGAGCTTGGCCGGGTCCATCACGTTCAGGGACTCCTCCAGGAGCTTCCGCGGCGTCCGATGCGCCCCCACGATCATCACGAAGCCGTCCACCCAGTCGGCGATCAGCCGCGCGTCCTGCACCGCCACCAGCGGGGGCGTATCCACGATCACGTAATGGTACTGCCGGCTCGCCTGCAGCATCAGCTCCGCCAACCGCGGGGATTTCAGCACCTCGTACGGCACCGTCAGGGCCCGGCCGGCCGGCAGGACCTCCAGGCGGAACTGCGGATGCCGCCGCGCCACGCCGTCCAGCGTGAGGGCAGGATCGAACACCAGGTCCACCAGGCCGGGACTCTGCACCGTCAGCCCCAGGCGGTCCGCCAGCGACGGCGTCCGCAGATCGAGGTCGACAATCAGGATACGCGCGTCCGGCGCCTGGGCCAGGACCCCAGCCAGGTTGATCGCGGTCGTCGTCTTCCCGTCGCCCGGCACGGCGCTGGTGACGCCGATCACTTTCTTGGCGGCGTGCGTCCGCTCCAGTGCGTGGCGGAGCGTCCGGTACTGGTCGGTTTCGAACGAGGTGGAGTCGACGAGGCTCACCAGATGCTCATCCATCCTGCGCCACTCGCGCTGGTCAACCGCCCTGGAGAGTTGGGTCATGGTCTGTGTCATGACGGCCTCCTCACCGCCGGCTTCTGTCGGTCACGGGGAGCTGCGAACGCCATCACATCCCCCCTCCACCGGCCAGCAGGTTGATCAGCACTGCGCTGGACCGCGCGAGATGGGACAGGGCGCCGATGATGACGGCGACGCCGAGCGCCGCCGGAGAAGATCGGCCGCCGTGGTGATCGGGGGAATGCTCGCCAGCACCGGGACGCTGGTGAACGCCCGCAGGTCATCGATCCCGTGAAACGAAGTGTCGGTGATCTCTGCCAGTTGCGCCACCCCCACCGCGGCCCCCCCGGCAAGCAGCAGGCCGATCAGGCGGAGCAGGAAACGCTTCGGCGCCACCGGCGCCCGCGAAGCCACCGCAGGGTCCAGGACCCGGAACTGATCGCCCTGCATCCGCTGGCCCATGCGCTCCTCCAACTGCGCGCCCTCGTAGCGTTGGAGCAGCGTCTGGTAGAGCTCGCTCGCGGCCGTGTAATCTCGGGTAAGCTGCTGAAGCTCCTGCCCGATGACCGGGGTGTTCTCGATCCGCTGCTGATAGGCGGCAATCTGGCTGCGGAGCCCCTGCTCGTCGCTGCGCAGCGCCGCAAGCTCGGCCTCCACCGCGGGGTCCTTTACCAGCGTCCCTCCGGTCGAGTCCTCTGCGGCCGCGCGCCTCCCGCCATCGACGGCCACATGCCGTTCGAGGGCGGCGATCTCTTCCTTCACCCGCACGACTTCCGGATACTGGTCGGTGTATTTCGCACGCAGGTCGGCGAGTTGTTGATGGAGCTTGGCGAGCCGCGCGGAGATGGTGTCGCCGGCGACGCCGGGGATTTCCAACCGCTGTCTGGCCGTCGTGTCCCGCCGCTGGATGTTGACGATGAGCTGCTGGTTGAGCTGCCCCAGCGCCGCCAGGTTGGCCGCCTGTTGCTCCGGGAGCTCACCGTTGTGGCGCACCTTGAAATCGGCGATCCGCTGCTCCTGCTGCTCCAGATCCCGCTGGGCGGTGTCGAGCTGGACCCGGAGGAATTCGGCTGTCCCGGCCGTCTGCTGCTCGCGGATCTTCGAGTTCTCTTCTACATAGAGCACCGCGAGGGCGTTGGCGACGCGCGCCACCGTATTTGGATCACGCCCCCGATAGCTCAGGCTGAAGGCGATCGTGGCGTCCTCCCCGGTCGGCTGCCGGACGCCTCTGAACTGGAACCGGACATCCCGCCGCATTCGCTCCACCGCCGCGTCCATGCCCGCCGTCCGCCGCACATCCGGATAGAGATCAAGCCGGGTGATCAGGTCGGAAAGCTGCGAGCGGCTCAGGACGTGCTGGATGATGGTGCGGAGCCAGGTCTCCAGTTCGCTGACACGGAGCCAGGCGTCCCCGCCGGTGTCCGCCGACGCGCCGGCAATGCTCTTGGGTGCCTGCTGGTGCTCCACGAGCACCGTGGCCGAGGATTCGTAGATGTTCGGCAGGTTCCCCGTCACCCCGACGGTCGCCGCGAGCACGGCCACGAAGACCACCAACGCCACCCATTTGCGCCGATGCCATACCGCCCGCGCCCGATCCAGGCCGGAGACCCCGTATCCCGCATGTACGTTCTGCATAGTCTTGGACTCCCTTGGACTGCGCCGGATTACCGGCCCCGTCCCCGAGGCCGCGAAGTCAGGCCGGGACGACCCATGTGCAGTCGACCTCGACGGCGACGCTGCGCCTGAGCAGCTCCACGGAGAGGACGAGCACCCCTCTGTTGGGCCGCCCGGTGCTTCATCCTGGGGGCTCCCGCTATCCAAAGCGGATCACCAGACCGGTTCTTTATCCCCTCAGGGCCACTTTGACCCCCTCGGCGCGGTGATCACGGCTAGAAGATAAGCGCACAGGTTTGCGGCCGGAACCAGGTGAACGCCTGATGCGCACCAGGGAAAACCCTGCATTCGTGGACCCTTCAAATCACCCCTATGGGCGAACGGACGTCCGAGAGCCCGGCAGTGCGACCGGTGCCGTGGAGCCTCCAAACGATCTTCGCCAGACGATCGCTCGCCCGCCGTAGCAGCAATCCTGCCTCAAACCACGCCTCGTATTCCGGGCGCGATTCCTGCGCCGTCCTCGATGCCTCGAGCTGCAGTCTTCGTCCTTCCTCATCCAGCCGGCTCATCTCGGCTGCGAGCGCAGGTTCGAGATCCAGCACCCTCAGGGCTTCGGTGCCCTCCAACACACAGGCCCCCCCGGCCTCGACCTGCGCATCGCTTATTGCCTCAAGACTTTGTGCGAGACTTCGTGCGCGCTGCAAGGCGACCCCCCGTCGCACTTAAGATGGCGAGGGCCCCCACCCCAACCGGACCTTCTCTAGTGCCTTTGTACCCGGGACCGGCTCCACGCCTTTTGCGGGGTGAGGGCCCTCATGTCAACCCGGGACTCATCACGCCACCAACGATAGAGACCGAGAACCTGAATCGGAATCGGGTGAAATCTCGACTCCTAGCGGGGGAAAGCCTTCAAATTCGTTTAGTGCGTGAGCGCCCGGCGCGGGTGATTGTCAGACCCGGCCTGCACCGTTACCTGAGCGCGACATGCTGACGTCCCGCGGCGCCTCGGCCCGAACCGGCTCCCTGATCACGATCTCGATGGCTTCTTCCTTGGGCCGCTTCCTCGCTCCCGGCCGCGGTTTTGGCTCCGGCTCGCCGGGCTGCGGGCTGACAACGATCTCCACGTCTCGGCGTCCTTCGAACGCCTTGGCCAGCAGGGGGGCGAGGTACGCGCGGGTCCTGGGGACCATGACACGAACGCTCCTGTGACCGCCGCCCGAGCCCGCGGCGGCAGCCTTGGTCTCTAACGTCACGAAGGAGATCGCCGGCGGCTCCATCGCCTCTCCCATTTTTCAGTCCCTACGCGGAATCGGTCGCGGCCAGTGGGAGGAGAATCAGGCGGCCTGCGAAGGTCCAAGGGCCTTGCGTTGTGCGAGGGCATGCAGCACCACGTTCAAGCACTCGACGATCTGGGCCTTCCCAAACCATAACTCCTCAGCCGCGAGCAGGTCGGCCGCCTCGTCCCTCATGGGCCTCCCCGTGCTCAGGCTGTAGCGCAGCATGTAGTCGAACGCGGCTATTTCTTCAACCCGGAGGCGCCGCATCAGCATCCTCTTCGCCCGTTCCACCACAATCCGGGTGCGAAGCGCCTGCTGCAGATCCCCATCTTGCTCGCACAGGATCCCGAGCTCGCGGTAGCGGGTCAGCGCCGTGTCGATGGTGGCTCCCAGCGATCTGGCATCGACCGGCCATGTCAGATAGGCCAGGATCCCGGCTTCCTGGGCCCGCCGGACCAGGTCCGCGGCGCCGTAGCCGGTGAGCAGGATCGATGGAATAGCCTGCTTGGCGAGGATCGCCCGCGCCGCCTCGATCCCGTCATTGGGAGGAAGGTGCAGATCCAGCACCATGAGGTCCGGCTGCAGCTCGCGGGCGTTTGCAACGGCCGTCCCACCGTCCCTGGCGATGCCGAGGACGCGGTGGCCGAGGCCCTCGAGCTGCGCGGCGAGGCGCGCCCGGACCATGTCCTTCTCCTCGGCGATCAGGACGCCCAGCGACCGCACAACCGTCCCTCCTATCGACGCAATAGAGTACCTCATACGAATACTAGCGGTCGCGCAAGAGAATCATCAATCCGGATGATCCGGGGCGGCAAGAAGGAAAACTCCTGAAAAACCCTGGAAATCCCTGTCAGAAATGCCGCCAACGCATCTAGGAGATTTGAGCAAGGCTGGAACGAAGTTCGGGGAATCCCGGCGAATCGCCGGATTCATACCCTCCTGCGGGGGCCCGGCGGGCGGTCGGGAGGATGGCTTTCCGGATTGTTCGCCTTTTGGCCTTCGCGGGGGCCTTTCCGCCCAGGAACTCTCCGCGGCTCCCCCGCCGTCGCCGGCCGCTGGTCGGCTGACGCCGGCCGTTGGCGGGACCTGCGGCCTCCCATCTTGGGGTCGACGACGACTTCGACGTTTTGCTGCCCTTCGAAGGCCTTGCCGAGAAGGTCCGCGAGGTAGGCGTAAGCCCGGTGAACGGTAATATGGATTTTTCGTTTCCCGTCTGCAGGCCGCTCCTCTTCGCTGAGGATCTTCACGCGCAGCAATTCCATCAGCGTCCCCAAAACTCCACGGCCCGGCCAGCATACGTGAGCATCCCACCCAACCCGGCTCGCGGGCTGTACAGCCTATCTTAGAAGGGCTGAGGTGAGAAGCAATCCGGAAGACCCTGCGGAGAACAATCCCTAGGGGTGTGACCCGGCGACCGCGCGCACGGCTGCGTGCAACACCCGAATGCGTTGGCGTCGCCGAACGCGGTTTTAACCGGTCAGAGCCGGACGAGACCCTGCCGGATGGCGTAGCGAACCAACCCGGCCGTGTCGTGGATGCCGAGCTTGGTCATCAGCCGGGTCCGGTGCGAGTCGGCGGTCTTCACGCTGATCCCAAGCGCCTGCGCCACTTCCTTCGTCGTCTTCCCCTCCGCGACCAGCTGCAGCACCTGCCGCTCCCGCGCCGTCAGCTGTCCGGAGGACGCCTCGCTCCGGCCCAGATACGCCTGGACGATGGCCCGCGACACGCCCGGGCTGAGGTAAAACCCGCCCTGCATGACTTCCTGGATCGCGTTCACCAGATCCGTGCCGCTCTGCGTCTTGAGCACGTACCCCCGAACCCCCGCCTGCAGGGCCTTGATGATGTACGTCTCCTCCTCGGCCGCATCCGGTCCGTCCATGACCGGCATGGCGAGATCGAGGATCGCAATCTCCGGATGGTGCTCCTGGGCCAGCCGGACGGCCTCCCCTCCATCGCCCGCCTCGCCGACCACATTGAAGCCTTCGCGTTCCAGGAGTCCCTTCAGTCCCTGACGGAAGATGACGTGGTCATCGGCCAGAACCACACGAAGTGACCCTTCGATGGGGCCGCTCCTTTGGCGCTCGGTTACCACCGGCGGGTGAGCACCATCACAACGCCGGCACTATCTAACAATCTATACCGCAATCTACGTCAACATCTCCCTATTCTTACACCGCGGCGCACATATCCCTCACCCGAGGTAACGGTAAGCGAAATATGATGAAGGACCAATCAGGAAAATGCCTGAATCCCCCGCCAGGAAATCCTTGATAACTTTTATTTGACGCACTTCGGGAGCCTCCGGGCAGCCCCCCCAGGTCCGCCCCTAGGGGCGGACCAGACCCTGCCGGATGGCGTAGCGGACGAGCCCGGCCGTCTCATGGATGTCGAGCTTGGTCATGATCCGCATGCGGTGCGACTCGGCCGTCTTCACGCTCACGCCGAGGAGGGAGGCGACCTCCTTGGTCGTCTTCCCTTCCGCGATGAGCTGGAGGACCTGGTGCTCTCGAGGCGTCAATGGGTCGGACGGGAGGTCTCGCTTCGCCAGGTATGCCTCGACCACGGTCTGGGATACGCCGGGGCTCAGGTAGACCGCCCCCCGGGCGACTTCGCGGATCGCCTGGACCAGGTCTTCCGCCGCCTGGCTCTTCAGCACGTATCCTCGGACCCCGGCCTGCAGCGCCCGTGCCACGTACGGATCCTCGGCATGCATCGTCAGCAGGATCGTTCGCGTGCGAGGGGACACGCGGGTGATCTCGCGCGCGGCATCGAGGCCGTTCAACAGCGGCATCGCCAGATCGACCACCACGACATCCGGCGTCAACTGCGACGCCATCTGGATGGCCGTGTGGCCGTCCGCGGCTTCGCCGTCCACGCGGAACCCCTCGCGCTCCAACAGCGCCTTCACGCCCTGGCGGAAAATCCCGTGATCGTCAGCGAGCAGTATGCGCAGCGACATCTCCGCTCCCTAGAGGTATTGTGATGAGGACCTCGGTGCCTTGCCCGGGGGTCGACCGGATCGCAAAGGTCCCGCTCAAGGCCCCCGCCCGCTCCCGGATGCCGATCAGGCCGATGCCGCGCTCGCCCCGCCGCGACAGGACCTTGGTGACGTCGAACCCGGCGCCGTCATCCCGGACCGAACA
>VBAN01000254.1:0-3924 GCA_005882445.1 Candidatus Segetimicrobium genomatis
AGCTCGACCAAGCTGATCTACAGCCTCATCGAGCAGGAGGTCGAGGTCGCCGACGTCATCCAGCTCACCGCGCTGCGGAGGGGAAATCTGGAGCTCGTGGAGGTGGCGCTGCCCAAGACCTCCCCGATCGTCAACCGGCGGGTCCGGGACATTGCCCTGCCTCAGAATTGCACCCTGGCCCTGCTGGTGCGCGGGGACGACGCCCAGGTGATCGACGGCGATACCACTCTCCGCGCCGGGGACCTGATCGTCGCCATCACGCCGTCGGGCCACGTCCTGGAGTTTCGCGCCGCAATGCTGGGCAAGGCGATCACGACCCCACCCTGAGCTCCCCCGGGAACTTTTCGCCGGCCCGCGGCGCTTGGGATGGGAGGCAAGAGAATCTGGGGGCCGAGCGATGGCGGAAGCGGTATCGTCTCTGGTGCTGGGAGGCATGACGGTGTCGCCTGACGCCGCGGAGCCGCGGACGGCTCACCGGCTGGCCGCCTTCGAGGAGCTCGTCCTGCGACACCAGAGCCAGATCTACCGGGTCGCCTACCGGCTGGCCGGCAACCACGACGACGCCGAAGACCTCGCGCAGGAGGCGATCATCGAAGCGTTCCGGGCCTTCGACCGGTACCAGCCCGGGACGTACTTCGACCGGTGGCTGTTCCGGATCATGAGCCGGACGTACATCGACACGGTGCGGCGCCGGAACCGCCGGCCCACCGTTTCCCTGGACGCCCCGATGGGCCCCGACAGGGACCCGCTCGTCACCGTGATGGGAGATTCGAAGGGAGATCCCCAGCAGATGACCGAGGCGGTGGATCTGGACGGGACGGTTCAGGCGGCGCTCGACCGGCTGCCTGAAGAGTTCCGGACGGCCGTCGTCCTTGCGGACATCGAGGGCCTGCCCTATGATGAAGTGGCGAATGTCCTGCGGTGCCCGGTCGGGACGGTGCGGTCGAGGCTGCATCGCGCCCGGCAGATGCTGCGCGAGGCCCTCGGGCCGCATCTGGGGGGAAGGAGGGGAAGCCGATGAGTCCGCACGTGTCTGACCGGCTCTCCGAGTACATGGACGGCGCGCTGGGCGTCCAGGACGTCGAGCGCGTCAGGGCCCATCTGGATACCTGTCCGGCCTGCCTCCAGGAATACCGGGGGCTGCAGGACGTGCAGCAGCTGCTCCGAGGCCTGCCCGCCCCTCACCCGCGTGAAGGGTTCATGGAGCGGACGCATTGGCGCCTGGCGCGCGAGGCGGCCGCCCAACCGGCCCGCGCGCGCTTCCTGTCCGGCCTTCGGGAGGCGTTCGCGGTCCGGCCGTTCCGCGTGGCCCTTGTCGCGGGCGCGTTGGTGGTGGTGGCGCTTCCGATCGTGTGGATGACCGGCTCCATGGGGCCGCGCGAGGTTCCGCTGGATTCCGATGCGTATGTGCGCCACTATGTTATGCTCTCCGTCGACCGGCCGCTGGCCGATGAGGCGACCAGCACATTCGTCTCCTCTGACCTTCCGGAACAGCCGATCCGGTAACATGCCCTTGCGGATCTTCCGCCAGGCGGCTGTCCTGGCGGTGCTGGTGTTGGCGGCCGGTCTCTTGGGGCCGCTCCTGCCCCCCGGGTGGTCCGCCTCCGCTCCCCCCGATCCCGCGCTGTCCTGGCTCAGGACCGGCGCGACCGCTCCGCGGCGGGTCAGTTATGCGGGCACCAAGGCCATCACGCTCTGGGGCGGCCGCGTCGAAGCGTCCCAGGTCCGCATCTACCACGAGGCGCCGAATGCGACCCGGCTCGAGTACCTGGCGGCCGGCGCCCAACCCCGGCGCATCGTGATCATCAATGGCCGGCAGGCGATCGAATACATCCCCGCCCAAAACCGCCTCGTCGCGCGGTCCGCGCCCGCGGCGGACGAGGAACGGCTCACCCAGGCCCTCCTTCCCCATATCCGGGACAACTACAACGTCGGCATCGACCCCGCCGACCAGGTGGCGGGGCGCCGGGCCCTCGTGCTCGACGTCAAGAGCAAGCTTCCAGGCCGGCCGTCCCTGCGGCTCTGGGTGGATGCGGAGAAGGGCCTCATTCTTCGATTCGAGCGCTACGGCCCGGACGGGACCCTCCAGGAATCGTCGGCGTTCCTCAAGGTGCAGTTCGACCCGGTCTTCCCCCCGGGGCTGTTCACGCCGCCGGCTCCCCCCGGGGCGCATGTGGAACGGCAGCCCAGCACGAACAACATGTCCCTCGCGGAGATCGCGCAGCGCGTCGGGTTCTCCCCCAGATGCCGGCGTATCTGCCTCAAGGCTTTCAGCAGACGCGGTCTCGGGTCGTGCAGATCCACGGGCAGCCCGCGGCCGTCTTCGCCTACTCCGACGGCGTCTCCACGCTGGCGCTGTTCGAGAGCCGCGGACCGCAGGGCCCCCCGCCGCGCGGCCGGCAGGTGCGCATCGGGTCGGTCATGGGAATCGTCGCGCCGCAGCGCGCCGGCACGCTCGTGCACTGGAACATCGGGGGGATCTCGTACACCCTGGTGGGAGAACTGCCGCGGGACGATCTCGTCCGGATCGCCGCCTCAGTCCCGGCCGTGACCTCCCGCACCGCCCCGTTCGAGCGCGCGGCGCGGGCATGGCTGTCCGCGCTCATGCCCGTGGCGGTCGCCAGCGCGGCGGAGGCGGCGTCGCCCTCCCGCGCCTGGCCCGGGGTGCCCCCGGTGCCGGTCTCGCCGTACATTACGACCGACACACGTCCGATCGGGCCCGGACTCCGCGACGAAGAGATGCGCATCTGGCGCGCGTTCCAGGCGGCGGGGCTCAGCCCGTTCGTCGTCAAGGTGACCGTCGCCAGCGACGGGGTCAGCCGCATGTCCAACGGGCTGATCGGACACCTGGCCTGGATCTGGTTTGTCTACGGGATGGACTGGACCGGGGGCGCCGGGTCGCTGATCCGGGAGGTGCAGGCCAGCGAGCGGGCCCTCGCCGTCACCGCGTTTCGCGCCGAGCCGCCGGGGCTGGAGCCCGCCGCGGCGCTCGCCCGGGCCGGCGATGTGTGGTACGGTCCCTCGCTTCTCGCCGCGATGCCGGTGATGCTTCATCCGCGCGCCCACGAGGTGCGCCTGCCGTCCGGACTGCCCCGGCCGGTGCCCGCGGTGCCCGGCGACCGGACCTCCGAGTCGGCCGCGCACTTCGACGGCACGCTCGTCGAGCGGATCCTCGAGACAAAGTACCGCCTCGAGGGGATCCTGTTCGGCGTCGAGAGCCACGGCCGATTCTGGCGGGGCAACCCGCGCCGGCGGGAGATCGCCCTGACGTTTGACGACGGCCCCAGCCCGGTCGCCACCCCCCTCCTCCTCGCGATCCTCCGACGGTATGGGGCGCACGCGACATTCTTCGTGATCGGCGATCACACGGTGCCCTACCCTTACCTGGTCAAGCAAATGCGTGCGGCAGGAACTGGCCGCGGCCGCCCGGGTGCTCCGGGCCACGGCCGGTCCCTCGCGGTGGTTTCGGCCCCCGGGTGGGGATTACAGCGCGCCGGTGGCGCAGGCGGCCGGGGAGGACGGGATGGGGCTGGCGATGTGGACGGCGAATTCGGGGGATTGGGCCCTGCCGCCACCGAACGTGGTGACCGAGCGGGTCCTGGCCCGGGCGCAGCCTGGGGCGATCATCCTGCTCCACAATGGGACCCTCAATACCGTCCGCGCCCTGCCCGGGATCCTCAGCGAGTTGAAGCGCCGCGGCTACAATCTGGTGACGGTCTCCCAGTTGGCGCGCGATGCCCAATAAGATGACGGAACGCGAGAAGCACATGACCCTGGTCGAGCATCTCGAGGAGCTCCGCCAGCGGCTCCAGTACGCGGTGCTCGGCCTGCTCATTGCGACCGGCCTCGGGCTGTTCTTCGTGGACACCCTGCTCGCCGTGCTGCTCCGGCCGGCGGGGGGGATCCGGCTGACGACGCTGACCG
>VBAN01000254.1:3972-12435 GCA_005882445.1 Candidatus Segetimicrobium genomatis
CCGGCGCTCACAGAACAGGAGCGGCGGCGGACGATCCCCCTCGCGCTGCTCGCCGGCCTGCTCTTCGCCACCGGGGTCGTGTTCGGCTATCTGGTCATCCTGCCCGTCAGCCTCCACTGGCTGCTCGCGCAGGCCGGAACGCAGTTCAACGCGCTGATCACCGCCAACGCCTACATCTCCTTCGTGCTGTTCTTCCTCCTGATCGTGGGCGGGACGTTCGAGACGCCTCTCGTGATTCTCAGCCTCGCGTTTCTCGGCGTCGTCTCCCCCCAGACCCTCCGCCGCGAGTGGCGGATCGCCTACATGGTCATCGCCGGCATCGCCGTCTTCGGGACCCCGGATTGGAGTCCGGTCACGATGCTCCTCGTCGCGATCCCGATGGCCCTGCTCTACGAGTTCAGCCTCATCCTCTGCCGCATCTTCGTCCGGCCGGCGGCGCCGCAGCCCGTCCGCGAGACGTAGCACGCGCCCGGGGGCTGGAACTCCCCCTGCGGCCCGTCCGTAAGATTCCGGAAGTTCGTTCGGAAGGAAGGGTCCGATCCTCCGAACTGTGGAGTGGCACAACGGGGCCGGCCTGTTATAATGAGCCGATGAATTTTATGGAAACCGGCACCCGCCGTCTCTTGGGCTGCGCCGCCGTGCTCGGGCTGCTGGTCGCGGGCATCCAGGTGTTTCCTGCGCCGGCCTTTGGACGCCCCCCCTTCGGGGGCCTTGGCCGGGCGGTCTGCAGCGTCTCCGTCCCGGTGCTCGTGGTCGGCGGCACCCCCGCGGGCGTGGCGGCGGCGGTCTCCACCGCGCGGATGGGGACCCAGGTGATCATGACCGAATCCCGGTCGTATCTCGGCGGGGACCTCACCGGCTCGATGCTCAACATGTTCGACATGGATTACGGGCCCGGGGGGCAGCACCTGTCCCGCGGAATATTCATGGAGATTTTCAGGAAGTTGGGCATCACATTCGACGTGGAGCTGGCCAAGCACGTGTTCCTCCAGGAGGTCTACCGGCACCCCCTGGTGGTGCTCCGGCTGTCCACACACCCGGTGCAGGCGATCGTCCAGGGCGATCGGATCACCGCCGTGGTCATGGAGGATACGGTCTCCCACGCGCGGCAGACGATCTGCGCCCAGCGGGTCGTCGACGCCACCGACGACGCGGACGTCGCGGCGATGGCAGGGGTGCCGTACCAACTGGGCCGGGAAGGATCGGGAGTGGACCGGGCCATGATGGCCGCCACCCTGGTCTTCGAGCTCAGCGGTGTCAACTGGCAGGACGTCGTGTCGTATGTCTCGTCGACCGGCGGGAGGCGCGCCACGCGCGGCGGGATTTTCCACGGGAACGCCTGGGGCTACGGCGCGATTCTCCGCTTTTACCGGCCGATCCAGCCGGGCATTGGGATCTATGATCTCAACATCGGCTGGCAGAACGATCATACGGTCCTGATCAACGGGCTGCTGGTCTACGGCGTCGACGGTACCGATCCCGCATCCGTCGCCGACGGCATGCGCCGGGCCACCCTGGAGTTGCCCGCGCTGATCCAGTACCTCAGGATCACCGCCGCGGGGTTCAAAGATGCCGAACTGGTCCGCACGGCGGACTACCTCTACATTCGCGAGACCCGGCACATCCGGGGGCTCTACACGCTGACCGCTCAGGACATCGTCGACGGGCGCGTGTTCTGGGACGCGGTGGGCGTGGCCAGCTACCCGATCGACCTGCATCCCTACCGCCCGGGCGAGCTGAACCCCTATGCGCCCCACCGGTACGTCTACACGATTCCCCTTCGCGCGCTGGTCCCGGTGGGGATCACCAACCTGCTGCTGGCCAGCCGGGCGATCTCCGCCAGTTACGAGGCCGCCGGCTCGACCCGCGTGGTGCCCACGACCATGGAGGAAGGTCAGGCGGCGGGGACCGCCGCCGTGCTCTCGCTTCGCGCCAAGGTGTCGTTCCCGGATTTCACCGAGGACCCCGGGCTGGTGCACGAACTGCAGGCCGCGCTGCATACGCAGGGCCAATACCTGCTGCCGGAAACGCTGGCCGCGGCCCTCGGGGTTCCCACCCACCAGTGGCCCGGCACTCCCCGCTCGCCCGTCAAGCCCCCGGCGCCCGCTCAGCCGTAACCCACACCGTACGATCGGGGAAGGAGGAACGGTCCTCCGGCCCCTGGTAAGAGGTCCCGTGTGATCTGGAACGTCCCCGCGGAAACCATGCCGCGCGACGACCTGGCGGCGCTGCAGGCGAGCCGGCTGCAGGCCCTCGTCCGGCGGGTGGACGAGCGGGTGCCGTTTTACCGGCAGGCCTTCGAGCGGGCGGGGGTCCGTCCGGAGCAGATCCGGACCCTTGCCGACATCCGCCGTCTGCCCTGGACCCGCAAGACCGATCTGCGGGATCATTATCCGTTCGGCCTCTTCGCGGTCCCGAGGGATCAGGTGGTCCGCCTCCACGCGTCCTCGGGGACCACCGGAAAGCCGACCGTGGTGGGGTACACCCGCGCAGACGTACAGATGTGGGCCGAAGTCTGCGCGCGCTGTCTGGCCGCCGGCGGCGGCCGTCCGGGCGATGTCTTTCACAACGCCTACGGGTACGGGCTCTTCACCGGCGGACTTGGGATGCACTACGGCGCGGAACTGATGGGCATGACCGTGGTCCCGGTCTCGGGGGGAAACACCGAGCGGCAGCTGCTGCTGATCGGGGATTTCCAGCCGCGGGTCATCGCCTGCACCCCCTCGTACATGCTGACCCTGGCCGAGGCCGCGCTGGCCCGGGGCCTCGACCCGCGGCGCCTGTCCCTGCGCTTCGCCGTGCTGGGGGCCGAGCCGTGGACCGAGGCGATGCGCCGGCAGATCGAGCGGCTCCTGCCGGTGCGCGCGGTCAACATCTACGGGCTGAGCGAAGTGATCGGGCCGGGAGTCAGCAACGAGTGCGTGGAGGCGCAGCAGGGGTCGCATGTCTTCGAGGACCACTTCCTGGTGGAGGTCGTCGACCCGCGGTCCGGAGAGCCGCTGCCGCCGGGGGAGGTGGGGGAGCTCGTGTTCACGACCCTCACCAAAGAGGCGCTTCCCGTGATCCGGTACCGGACGGGGGACCTCGCCTCGCTGGACCCGTCGCCGTGCCGCTGCGGGCGAACCCTCGCGCGGATGTCCCTCGTCGTCGGCCGCACGGACGATATGCTGATCATTCGCGGGATCAATGTCTTTCCTTCGCAGGTGGAGTCGGTGGTCGTGCAGTTTCCCGAACTATCGCCCCATTACCAGCTCCGGATCACGCGCGAGCGGACCCTGGATGATCTCGAGGTGCGGATCGAAGCCGATCCGTCCGGGGACGGGGGAGCCGCGGCTGACCGCGGGGCCGCCCTCGAAGCCAGGGTCACCGAGCGGCTCCGGGGTGTCGTGGGGATTCACATCCGCGTGAGGGTGGTGTCCCCGGGCAGCCTCCCCCGCAGCGAAGGGGGCAAGCTGCGGCGGGTGATCGACGAGCGGACGTCCTGATTACGCCGGCGCCTGTCCAAACACCAGCGACGCGTTGATCCCCCCGAACCCGAAGGAGTTGCTGAGGATGTACTCGACCGCCGCCTCGCGGCCGCGGCCGGGGATGTAGTCGAGGTCGCACGCGGGATCCGGATCGTCCAGGTTGACCGTCGGCGGCAGGTAGGCGTGCCGGAGCGCCAGCATGCAGATCGCCGCCTCGATCGCGCCGCTCGCCCCCAGCGCGTGACCGTGCATCGCCTTGGTGCCGCTGACCGGCACGCGGTACGCGTGGTCCCCCAGGACCTGCTTGATCGCCAGCGTCTCGGTCGCATCGTTGAGCGGGGTGCCGCTGGCGTGGGCGTTGATGTAGCCGATCGCCTCGGGGGGGATGCCCGCCTCGGCCAGGGCGCCCCGCATCGCCCGGGCGGCCTGGACGCCGGTGGGGAGCGGGGCCGTCATGTGGTGGGCGTCGTTGGAGGTGCCGTACCCGAGGACTTCCCCATAGATGGGGGCGCCGCGCCGGCGCGCGTGTTCGAGTTCCTCCAGCACGAGCAGCGCGGCGCCTTCCGCCATGACGAATCCGTCGCGTCCCCGATCGAAAGGCCGGCAGGCGCGCGCGGGCTCGTCGTTGCGGGTCGACATGGCCCGGATGATCGCGAAGGCGCCGAAGATGAGGGGCGTCAGCGGCACCTCGACGCCCCCGGCCAGCATGACGTCGGCGTAGCCGTCCCGGACGGTGCGGAACGCTTCGCCGATCGCGATCGCCCCGCTGCTGCAGCTGTCGGAGTTCGCGCTGCTCGGTCCCCGGAGATCGAAGTCGATCGCGATGTTGCAGGATGCCGCGCCGCAGAACACCGAGAGCGCCAGGGTCGGCCGCACCCGGTGGATCCCCTGCGTCATGAAGACCGTGTGCTGCTCCTCCGCGAAGGCGGCCCCGCCGAGCGCCGACCCGACAAAGCAGCCGATGGCGTCGCGGTTCTCCTCAGCGAGATCGAGCCGGGCGTCCGCGATCGCCATCTGGCCGCAGGCGACGGCGAACTGCGAGTACCGATCCAGCCGCCGCAGGCGCTTCGCGTCCAGGTAGGCCGCAGGGTCGAAATCCCTGACCTCTCCGGCGATCTTGCAGGAGAACGGCTCGGGGTCGAATCGCGTGATCCGGTCGATCGCCGAGCGCTCGCGACGCAGTCCTTCGTAGAGCCCCCGGCTGCCGTGTCCGACCGGGGTCAGGGGTCCCAGCCCGGTCACGACCACCCGCCGCTTCACAGTCTCACGCATCTTGGACGGCCTCCCTCGGGTGTGCGACGCCCTGCTCGACCAGCATCTTGATTCTTCGGAGCGTTGCCCCGGCGATCGGTTCGACGAACATCGGTCCGATGATCCAATCGGCGACCGCCCGCCCGACGAGCGGCCACCGCAGGGAGAGGTCGTGGACGATGGTCACCAGCACGCCGCCTGCCGCCGGGGTGAAGCGCCACTCTACCTCCATCCCGCGCGTCACCCCGCGCGTGTGCGTGTACCGGATCCGGCGCTCTGCCGGCAAGACCACCTGGCGCGCCCACCACCAGACCGGGATCCGGTCGCGCCGCGCCCGCATCTCAACGACCCGCTCGTTGCCTCGGGCGCGCGGCATAGCCGAAGATCGCCTCCGGGTTCCCCTCGATGCGCACCGCCGTCTCCGTATGCACTCAGGCGATCCCGAGGAGCGCGGCGAGGAGTCCCGGGTGCATGACCGACGCGGCGCGGGAGACGCCGCCGACCGCGTCGATGAACCGCGTCCCGAGGGCCGGCCGGCCGGCTATCGCCCGCACCGCCCGGTTGATGACGGCCGGCCGGAAGGCGAGGTCATCCAAGATCCTGGATACGAGGAAGGCGTCGCCGAACTCCCGCCGGCGCTCCCGATCGTACGCGGCAAGGGCCCGCCGGGTGGGGCCGCCCCGATCGAGCGCCCGCAGCGCGGCCCGGCCCGCCAGTTCGCCGCCCCTCAGGGCCAGGAAGATTCCCTGCCCCGTCATGGGATTGATCACCGCCGCGGCGTCCCCGGCCAGCAGCACCCCGTCGCCGACGGCCCGGCGGCGCCGGTAGCCGACCGGGCCGCTGGCGCGCAGCCGCCCAACGGCTCTGGCGCGCGCGAGGCGTCCGGCGAGCCCCGGAAAGGCGCGCAGCGCGGTCCAATACCCGGCATCGAGATTGCCCCGCCACATCCGCAGCGCGCCGGCGGGAAGCGCGATGGTGACATTGGCGAGCCCGCCGGGAAGGTAGGCGATCCCGCAGAACCGGTCCCTGGCGAAATGGATCTCGCCGGGCGGCCGTTCCCCCGAAGCCCCGGTCCCATCCAGTCCCTCGAGGTACGCGCCCACGGTGAATCGCCCGCCCCGCGGCAAGGCGCCGGCGCCGATCATGCGGGCGATCGTCGAGCGGAGGCCGTCCGCGCCGATCACCAGCCGCGCGCTGAGGCTCTCGCGTTCGCCCGGCCCGCCGCCGCGCTCGATGGTCACCCGAACCCCTCCGGGCCTGCGGTCCAGGGCGGTCACCCGGCCCGCTTCGATGACCGCGGCGCCCATCGTGACCGCGCGGGTCAGCAGGATGTGATCGAGGGTCCGGCGTGGGATGGCGAATCCTGTGCCGGCGGAGAAGGCGGTGGCGGCGGCCGCGCCGTCGGGGGCGACGATGCGCCAGCCGGGAACCGGCAGCGCGGCATGCTCGACGTCCTCGAGAGCCCCGATCCGACGGAGGACGCCGGCGCACCCGGGGTTGAGATAGTCCCCGCATGGTTTGCTCCGCGGAAACCGGGCGCGTTCGGCAACCAGCACGCGGCATCCTGCGCCCGCGAGCACGGCCGCCGCGACGCTGCCCGCCGGGCCGCCCCCCACCACGATCACGTCGAGCATCGGGCTATCCGATCCGCGAGAGCGAGACGCGAAAGAACGGGTGCCGGACGAGCCGGAGTCCCGGAATGCCCGCCGCCTCGGCGAGCCGGCGGTACTCGTCCCACGAGGACGCGCGGCGGACGGAGAGCGGCCCGTCGTGACGAATCAGCCGGTTGCTCGACAGGCGGGTCAGGAGCCATGCGCCACCGTACCCGGCGGCGCAGCGCAGCAGGTCGACCACCAGGAAGCCGATGCGCGCCACCCGGTTGAGGGATCCGATCAGGGCCAGGCCTTCCTCGGGCGTCAGGTGGTGAAGCGCCAGATTGCACAGACAGACATCGACGCTCGCCTCCCGAAACGGCAGCATCCGGGCATCGGCCTGGAGCACCGTGACGGCGCCGCAGGAGGCGGTCGCGGCGCCGGCGAGGCGCGCAGTGGTCGGATGGCGGTCCACTGCCGCGATGCGGACCGCAATTCCCGCTCGTGCAGCCCACGCCGCCACGGCGGTCGGGACATCTCCTCCCCCCGTCGCGACATCGAGCACGGTCAACACGCTCCGCGCGGGTGCGGGCCGGCTTCGCCACACCGGGAGCACCCGGTTCAGATACGCCCGGACGATGGCATGCGCGCCCAGAAACCGGTTCATCCGCTCCAGGTCCCTGAAGCTCCCCCGAAGTTCTTCGGTCGCGCGGGCCGGGTCGTCCATGAGTTCCGCTGCGCTGCTCTGCAGAATGTTCATCGGCGCCGTCCCATTATATGTTTCACCGATTCACGCTCGCGTAACGCTTTTGATTCGACGATCACGCTTTCCTACAGGAGACGCAGCCTGGAGAGGAGGGAGAGCCGGACACCCTGGAGGTTCGCGGAGGCCTTCATCAAACCTTTATACGGCGTTCATACACTGCGGGCGCGGCAGAGAACAGTACATCGGAGGCCTCGCGCATGTCCGAGGAACAGACCGTTCTCGTCGTCGACGACGATCACCGGCTCGTCTCGCTCGTCCGGATGTACCTCGAGCGGGAAGGATTCGGGGTGTTCGCCGCCTACGACGGCCAGCACGCCATGGACCTGTACGCCCGCCACCGGCCGGGGTTCATCATCCTGGACCTGCTGCTTCCCAAGATCGATGGAATCACGGTCTGCCGGCAGATCCGGAAAAATTCCAACGTCCCGATCCTGATGCTGACGGCCAAGGTGGAGGAGGTGGACAAGCTCGTGGGGCTTTCCGTCGGGGCGGACGATTACGTGACCAAGCCGTTCAGCCCCCGCGAGCTCGTGGCCCGGGTGCGGGCGATCCTGCGCCGCGCCACGCCCGCGACGTCTGTCGTGCCCAAACTCACGCACGGCGACCTGATGATGGACCTGGAGCGGCACGAGGTGGCCGCCGACGGGCGCGAGGTCCGGCTGACCCCGATCGACGTGGTGGTCGACCGGACGGTCGACGTCCACATCGGCAAGTTGCGGGAGAAGCTCGGGGACGATCCGGCGCGCCCCCGGTACATCCAGACGGTTCGCGGGGTCGGGTACAAACTCGTCGGGAACGATCGTGCGGGATAGCCTGCTATGGCGCCTCCTGGGAGCGCAGTGGCTCGTCATTGCCATCGCGGTGGCCATTTCGGGGGCGGCGCTGTCGCATCAGGTGGCGCACACCTTCATGGCCATCATGGTGCGCTACCACGTGGACCCCACGACCTTCGAGGCGGAGTTCCGGGCGGCCGGCATCCGGATCCTGCTGATCAGCAGCCTGGTCGCCGCGGCGATCGCGATGCTGCTGGGATGGGTGCTGGTCACCAGGATTGTCCGTCCCCTCGAGCAGATGATGGTTCTTGCCGAGCGGATCGCCACGGGCGATTACGCCCGGCGGCTCGACCGCCACGGACGGGACGAGATCGGGCGTCTGGCGGAGTCCCTCAACCAGATGGCGGCGAGCCTGCAGCGGACCGAGGCGTTCCGCCGGGAACTGGTCGCGAACGTCGCCCATGAGCTGCGGACGCCCCTGTCCACCCTGCAGGGGTATCTCGAGGCGCTGCGCGACGGGGTGGCCCCGCCGAGCCCAGAGACGCTGGCCATGCTCCACGGCGAGGTCATCCGGCTTGCCCGGCTGGTCGGCGACCTCCACCAGTTGAGCCAGT
>VBAN01000254.1:12487-13568 GCA_005882445.1 Candidatus Segetimicrobium genomatis
CGGAGTTCGCCCAGCGGGGGCTCGCGCTCCGCGAAGCCTGCGGCGATCTCCCCGTGGTCGAGGCGGACGCCGATCTGGTGAGCCAGGCGCTGCGGAATTTGATCGACAACGCGCTGCGGTACGCGCCCCCCGGCGGCGCCGTGGCCGTCACGGTGCGCCTCGTCAACGGATCTGTGCGGCTCGAAGTGTCCAACCCCGGCGAAGTGATCGCCCCCGAGGATCTCCCGCGGATCTTCGAGCGCTTCTACCGCGGGGAGAAATCCCGCTCGCGGGAGACGGGCGGGGCGGGGATCGGGCTCGCGATCGTCCAGGAAATTGCGCGGGCCCACGGAGGGGAGACCGGCGCCAGCAGCGTGGGCGGCCTGACGACGGTGTGGTTCAGCCTGCCGCTGCGGGCGGGCGCCGGCCGTGTGAGAACCGCGTCTTGATCACGGCCGTCATCTTCGATCTCGATGGGCTGATCATCGACAGCGAGACGCCGGATGTGCTCGCCTGGCAGGCGGTCTACGCCAGGTACGGCCTGAGCTTTCCCGTGGACTCGTGGCTGCTAAACATCGGGCGCACCGATGGGCCGTTCGATGCCTATGAGCCCTTCCGCCGGCCCGGAAGCCCGGCCACTCCCGAGGCAGTCGCCGCCATTTGGCGGGAGCACCACGACCGCCTCATCGACGAGTACTTCAAGCCCCTCCCGGGCGTCGTGCCGCTCCTAGGCTCGATCAGGCGCCGGGGCCTGCGAACCGCGGTCGCATCGTCCTCTCGCCGCTCCTGGATCCGCCGGGTGCTGACCGGGCTCGATCTGGACGTCCAATTCGACGCCGAGGCCGGGGGCGATGAGGTCCCCCGCGCGAAGCCCGCGCCCGATGTCTACCTATTGGCCGCGCGCCGCCTGGGGGCGCCCCCGGAAGCCTGCGCGGCGCTGGAGGACAGCATGAACGGCGTGCTGGCGGCCAAGGCCGCCGGGATGGCCTGCGTAGCGGTCCCGTCGGCCCTCACCCGGCCGATGGACTTTTCGGCGGCGGATCTGGTCGTCTCGAGCCTGGAAGAGGTGTCGGTCGAGACGATCGTCGGGCTCGTCATTTGA
>VBAN01000253.1:0-421 GCA_005882445.1 Candidatus Segetimicrobium genomatis
GCATCCCCTACGTCAACCTGAGCGCCTACCCCATCGACGAGATCCTGGTGCGCAGCCTCCCGGAGCGGGTCATCATGGAGCACAAGATCGTGCCGCTGGCGCGCTCCGGCGATGAGATCCACCTGGCCATGCTCGATCCCAGCGATATCATGGCGGTCGACACCGTGGGCCGGTTTCTACATGGGAAGGTCCGGCCGTTCCTCACCACCGAGAGCGACTTCTCGTGGGTGGTCAACAAGTACTTTGGTGTCGGGCGCAAGGTCGACGAGAGCCTCACCGAGGCCGGCCCCGGCCACGAGGTACCGGAAGCGGGAGCCGCGGGGACCGCGGTGGGGGTGCTCGAGGCCTTTGACGACTCCCCGGTGGTGCGCGCCCTCAACACGATCGTCCAGGATGCCGTGCGGCTCGGTGGCACCGACAT
>VBAN01000253.1:544-1346 GCA_005882445.1 Candidatus Segetimicrobium genomatis
GACGGGTCCTCTTCAGCATCGAAGGGCGGGAGTACGACCTTCGGATCGCCACGCTGGGAACGGCCTTCGGCGAGCGGGTGGCAGTCCGGCTGCTCAACAACCGCCAGGTGCAGGTGGGGTTGGAGCGGCTGGGGCTGACTGCGGCCCAGCAGGCCACCCTCGAGCGGCTGATGCGGCGCCAGCACGGGATGGTCCTCGTCACGGGTCCGACCGGGAGCGGCAAGACCACTACCCTGTACGCGTCTCTCAGCTTCATCAACGAGCGCGTCCGCAACATCATGACGATCGAGGATCCGGTCGAGTACCGCCTTCCCGGGATCACGCAGATTCCCGTGCGGGAGAAATCCGGCATCACCTTCGGGATCGGCCTGCGGGCGATTCTCCGGCACGATCCCGACGTGATCATGGTCGGGGAGATCCGCGACGCCGAGACCGCCTCGATCGCCATCCACGCGGCCCTCACCGGCCACCTGGTGCTCACCACCCTGCACACCAACAACGCCACCGGCGCGATGATCCGGCTGGTGGACATGGGGATCGAGCCGTACCTGTTGACCTCCTCGGTGCTCGCGGTGGTCGGACAGCGCCTGGTCCGGGTGCTCTGCAAAGCGTGCAGGGGACAGCGTCCCGCCGGCGCGGCGGACCTTGACCTGCTGGGCCTCCCTCCGGGGACCGACCTCATGCTGCCGATGGCGGCCGGCTGCGCCGAGTGCGGGACCCTCGGCTACAAGGGACGGACCGGCGTCTTCGAGATCATGACGATGGACGACGCCGTCCGGGAGCAGGTCCTCCAGCGCAAACC
>VBAN01000253.1:1383-2672 GCA_005882445.1 Candidatus Segetimicrobium genomatis
GCGCGGCGGACCTCGACCTGCTGGGCCTTCCTCCGGGGACCGACCTCATGCTGGCGATGGCGGCCGGCTGCGCCGAGTGCGGGACCCTCGGTTACAAGGGACGGACCGGCGTCTTCGAGATCATGACGATGGACGACGCCGTTCGGGAGCAGGTCCTCCAGCGCAAACCCGCGACCGTCATCCTCGAGGCCGCCCGCGCGGCCGGGATGAAGACGCTGCGGGAGACCCTCGCCGAGAGGGTGCGGGAGGGCGTCACCACGGTCGAGGAGTTTCAGCGCCTCACCTCGGCCGAAGCCGCGTAGCCATGCCCACCTCCGCGCGCGCCGGCCACGAGCTTCACGGCGCCCCGGTTCGGGGGCGATCCGAGGCCGCGGCCGAAGGTCTCCGCGAGGCCCCGCGCCGGGGTGCGGCCCCCGCGCCCTTCAAGGGGCCTTCGTCGAGCCGCCGGACCGTCAAACGGGTCGCCGGGCCGGCGGATGTGATGATGCTGACGCACGATTTGTCGATGCTGCTTGGGGCCGGCATCCCCCTCATGCAGGCACTCGAGGCCATCGAGGAGCAGGCGCCGGACGGGCGGCTGCGCGAGGTCATGCGTGGGGCGGCCCGGGAGATCTCCGAGGGCCGCAAGTTTTCCGAGGCCCTGGCGCGCCACCCTGACCTTTTTTCCTCGGCGTACCGGGGGATCGTCGGCAACGGCGAGTTGACCGGGCGGCTCGACCTGGCGCTGGAGCGTCTCGCCGCGTTCCTGCAGCGGGACCTCGAAGTGCGGCAGAAGATCCGCGACATGCTGATCTATCCGGCACTCGTCCTGGTCATGGCGGGGGTCGTGCTGACGATCTTCCTGATGTTCATCATTCCGGCCTTCGACCGCGTCTACCGGACCGCCGGGGCGACCCTGCCGCTGCTCACGCGAATCCTGGTGGTGTGGAGCCGCGCGTTTCGGGCCGGCCTGCCCCTCCTGGCGGCGGCCGTCGCCGCCGCGGCGTTCCCGCCGGTGCGGCAGCGGCTCTGGGCGGTCCTGGCGGGTCCTGTGCAGTCCGCGTTGCTCAGGATTCCGCACGCCGAGGATCTGACCAGGAGCATGCTGCAGAGCCGGTTCGCCCACTCGATGGCCATGATGCTGCAGAGCGGGGTGCCGGTGCTCACCGCGCTCGAGGTGACGGGCCAGATGGGAGGCCCGCTCCAGTTCGGGCCGGTCGTCGCTGCGCTCAGACGCTCCATCAGTAACGGCCGCCGGTTTACCGACGCGATGCGCGACACGCGGTGGTTTTTCCCGATGTTCGTGCGGA
>VBAN01000256.1 GCA_005882445.1 Candidatus Segetimicrobium genomatis
AAGAGGACGCCGAGAAAGAACGTCGGAGCGGACTGGCCGATCAGCGCCAGCCCCATGGCGGCGTGATCGAGCAGGGAGTTCCGGCGCACCGCCGAGAGGACGCCCACAGGAAACGCGACGACGACCGCGACCAGGAAGGCGGCCGCACCCAACTCGAACGTGGCCGGCAGGTAGGAGAGCGCCACATCCATCGCCGGCTGTCGGAAGTGGATCGACCGCCCGAAGTCCCCGTGGAGGACGTTCCCGATGAACACGGCGTACTGGACCGGAAGGGAGCGGTCGAGCCCGAGGTCATGACGCACCCGCTCTATCTCGGCGATCGGGGCGTCGGGCGGGAGCAGGAGCGGCACCGGGTCACCCGACAACCGCATCACCGCGAAGACGACCGACGAGACGAGCCAGAGGGCGATCAGCGTCCGGAGGAGCCGGTAGGCGAGGAAGGCGCCGAGGCCGCGCATCGGGAACGCCCGGCGGCGCCGGCGCTACGGGCGGCGCATGCGGAAATTGAAGCGGCGGACCTCGAACTGCTGGTTCGGGTTCGGCGTCCTCGTCCGGCTGGAGCACGACGATCCAGGGGTTGTGCTCGAGGAAGATCCGGGTCATCTTCCTGTACGCCTCGTCGCGGAACGTCTCGTCCAGGCTGAAGCGGGCCGCGTTCCCCAGCTCGTCGAACTCGGGAAGCCTCCAGTAGTCCTGCGGCCCGCCCGGCCCGAGGAGCCGCCACATCATCCCATCCGGATCGCCGAGGGTCGAGGTCGGATCGGACCAGAACACGCCCTTGAAGGACCTTTCCCGGTTCTTTTGGGCGCGGACGGAGTACTCGATCACCTCGACCACCGGATTGAGCCCGACATCCTTCCACATCGAGGCGATCGCCTCGGACATCGCTTTGTCGTTCGCCAGGTAGCCGACGGTGGTCTCAATGGTGATCGGTTCGTTCTTGTAGCCGGCCTCCTTCAACCGCTCCCGCGCCCGCTGCGGATTGTATGTGAGCGGAGGAAGCGCGGGGTCGTAGTGGTTGTCGCCCTTCGCGATCGGGCCGTTGGGGACGAGCCCGCGTCCCCGGAACAGGTCCTTGACGATGGCCACGCGGTCGATCGCGAGCGACATCGCCTGCTTGACGAGCGGGTTGTCGAGCGGCTTCACCTTCGAGTTGACGGCCAGCACGTAGAGCCCCGCGTAGAGCCTGCCGACGCCGCGGGTTGTCGGGTTCTGGTTCACACGGCTCCATTCGTCGGGCGGGAGTTGGGAGATGACATCCACCTCGCCCTTGAGGAGGGCGGCCACCCGCGGCGCCGTCTCGGGGATCGGCCGGAAGGTCACGCGATCGGCATCGATCTTCCCCCCCCAATAGTCGGGGGTCGCCTCCAGCACCAGCCGGTCGTCCTTGGTCCAGGAAATGAAACGGACGGGGCCCGTGCCCACCGGCTTCGCGTTGAACGCCTCGGGGCCCACCTGCTCCAGGTACTTCCTGGGGACGATCTGGCCGCCATAGAACGCGAGCCGCGCCGCCAGGAGCGGATCCGGCTTCTTGGTGTGCATGACGAGGCTGAACGGGCCAGGAGCCTCGATCCGCTCGATGGTCGTGAACACGGTCGCGACCAGCGTTTTCGCGGCCGGGTCGTAGGTCCGCTCGATCGAGAACTTCGCGTCGGCCGAGGTGAAGGGGTCCCCGTTGTGCCACCTCACCCCCTGGCGCAACTCGAACCGCCAGGTGGTGGGCTCGGTCCTCTCCCACTGGGTCGCGAGCCCGGGGGAGAGCTTCCCGTCGGGGTGGCGGCTGGTCAGGTTGTCGAAAATGTTGAAGGAGACCCGGATGTCGTTGGACGAGGTGGAAAAATGGGGATCGAGCTTCGAGATGTCCCCGCCCTGGGCGACGGCCAGCTCCCGCTTCTTCGTGGTCTGAGCGGCGGCGGGGCGGGGCCCGATCGCTTCCCGGAGCCCGGCCGCCGCGATGCCGGCCGCTGTGACGCCGAGCCCGGTCGCCCGGCCGAGGAACCCGCGGCGCGATAGTGCCTCAGAACCCTGCTCGCCTGGGTGCATGGCCAACCTCCCTGAGTCGCTCGCCCGTTCTCTACGGCTACGGGTTCTCCTTCGGGGATGCGGCCCCCAGCCCTGCGCAGGGCCGCCGATATTCCTCCCGCGGTGGTGCAAAGATATCGAGGATCATGCAGCGCTGGCCGAGCGTCCGTCCGCCGTGGGCCACGTTCGGCGGCGTCTCCCAAAAATCGCCTGCCCTGACGGGAAATTCCCGCCCTTCCTGAATCCGGATCCACCCGCCCTCGAGACACACGCCCCACTGCTCGTTCGGATGCGAGTGCACCGGCGACTCCGACCACGGCTCCAACTCGACGACCGAAAGCATCAGGTGCGTCCCGGGAAAGATCCGAGCCCGGATGCCCGGGGCGAGCGCCCGAGGAATGCCTCCCTCACGGAGGTTATGGAACCGTTCCCCGCCCATGGCTCGCAGCTCCCCCGGGCGCGCGTCGCCGGCGGCCCGCTATCCGAGTGCGCTGCGCCTTCTGTCGGCGGTCCGGCTTCTCCTGCTTGCCCTGATCAACGCCACCAAGGGAGCCTTCGCCCGGGCGACCACGTAGGCGGTGAAGCTGAGTGCCGTGACGAAGAAGCTCACCGGCCACGACGTGTACAGTGCCAAGACGAGCCCGCCGGTAGTCGCCGCCAGCGCAATGGCCACGCTGCAGACAGTGATCAGGCTGGGGTGCGCCGTCAGCCGCTGCGCCGCTCCGGCCGGGACGATCACCAATGGCCTCCGCGAGCGCGAGCGCCAGGATCAGGAGGAACAAGGTCGACAGCAGCCGGACCGGAACCCCGCGGGCCTCGGCGACCTCGGGATCGACGCTGGCAAACCGGAGCGGCCGGTAGATGGCCGCCAGCGCCGCCAGCGCCGCCGCTCCGACGATGGCGGTGCGGAGCACGTCGTCGCGGCTCACCGCGAGGATCGACCCGAACAAAATGCTGAACGCCTCGGTGGCGTAGCGGGTGGAGAGGGTGAGGAAGAGCACCCCAAGACCCATCCCAAACGCGAGGACGCTGCCGACGGCGACGTCGCGCTCGCGCAGCCGCACCCCGAGGGCGCCGATCGCTCCGGCGGCGGCAAACGCGGCCACCAGCACCCCCACCGGGGCCGGCAGTCCCAGCATGACCGCCCCCGCGGCCCCGCTAAACCCGACCTCGGCCAGGCCGTGCACGGCAAAGGACATGTTGCGCATCGTGACGATCGGTCCGACGACGCCGGCCAGGATGGCGGTGATGATGCCGGCGAGCAGCGCCTGCTGCACGAACGCGTAGTGCCACAGCGAGTGCATCAGACGGCCGCCGGATGTTCCGGCAGCGCTCGGAGGTGAGCGCGTGCTCCGGTTCGCCGGCCGCCCAGCGCCCACCGGCGAGCAGGAGCACCCGGTCGATCGCGGAGAGCGCCGGGTTGATGTCGTGCGTGACGAAGACCACGGTCACGCTCCGCCGCCGGTTCCAGTCGGCGAGGAGCTCCACGGTCGCCTGCTGGTAGTGCAGATCCAGGCTGAGCAACGGCTCGTCGCACAACAGGATCTGGGGATCGCTGATCAGGGCCTGGGCGACGCGCAGGCGCTGCTGCTCGCCCCCCGACAGCCGCCCGATCGCGGCGTCCGCATATGGCCGCGCCCCCACCAGCGCCAGCATCTCGTCGACTCGGCGGTGGACGCCGCGCGGGCTCAGGGAGGATCCCCATCGGTGTCCATTCAGACCCAGGG
>VBAN01000257.1 GCA_005882445.1 Candidatus Segetimicrobium genomatis
TCGAACTGAAGCGGCAAGAGGACAGCTTGCCGGTATACACCGTGGAGCGCATCGAGCGCCCGGACGCCAATTGACGATCACGCTCTATTGCGCCGCGGCTCAAGCAGCCCCCCTCATCTTCGGAAACGTTTCCGAGTGGTGGCGCGCTGATGCAATAACTGGCCGAAACGTGGCAGTACCGCAGAAGTTGCCGCGTCCGAATTGCCCCTGGATCACGCTAGTGCTTTTTCGGACGCGACGCCGGGATGAGTGCTCAAGCCTGAAAGAAGGTGTGAGGCGTCGCGTTCGAAAAAGCCGTCAGAAGGAAGCCGCTGGCGCGGCGGACGCGGGACTTATGCAAATACGACGGATCCGGTTAGTCTCAAGCTCAGGAGTTCGCTTTCGATACAGCCGTCAGAAGGAAGCCGCTCGCGGGTGCGGCGGACGCGGAGCTATCTATGGAATTTCAATCGATTTTCGCCCGGAAAGGCTTGCCAGAAGCTGGATTTAGAAAAAAGGCAGTTATTGATGGTGATCGATGTAGGCATGGCGGCCTAGTTCGCAACTCAGCTCATCGTAACCCGAGGCCGGATCATTCTTCAAGCGCGCAATCCCTTGAATCTCCGATGAGGCATGCATCGGGCACGCGGTAGCGTCCGCCGCGCGAGCGGCTTCGTTGTGTGCTGGGCATGTTCAATAGCTTGGAGGTGAGAGTCCTCCCCCAACCTGATGGAGGTGAAGGGTAGCAAAGCACAAGGGCTATCGCTGCAGCGAGGTCACTCGTCTGCCAACGGATAGGAGGCGTGAGCGTCGGACGAGCGGGCAACGTACTGCGAAGTGCACTTCCATCAAAGATGCAGAGCGTAGATCCGGCGATTGTGCACGGAAGGCGGTTGAGCTTACCCCAGGAGAGCTGTCCTGTGTCGCTCCGGTGACTGAGGATGTCGAGAGGCATCCTGACCGCAGGGCAGAAGTCAGCCTAGGGCATAGTAGGTCCTGACGTCGGCAAGGATATTGAGGCACTGCGAAAACGAAAGGTGGAGAAACAGATAGGCCGAGCCGGGAACGAGGATCGAAGGCCCGAACGAGAGGAGAGGAGAGTAGGACATGCATCTCAGGAACGCCATGCGGCAGAAGGACACCCAGAAGAACCTGGACTTCAACTCCACGCCGACGGGTGAAGCTCGAGCAGCGGGAGGGGAAGCGACCGAATCGTTCCCGGCGATGCATGCACCCGAAAACCCAGCTAGCACGAATCAGCTCATGGAGGAAATATGTGAGAGGGAAAACCTAAAGCGGGCATTGCAAAGAGTGAAGGCCAACAAGGGTAGCCCGGGGATCGACGGGATGACCGTCGAGGAACTTCTCGGCTATCTGCAACAGCACTGGCCAGCGATTCGGGAACAACTGTTAAGCGGGAACTACGCACCGAAACCGGTGAGGCGGGTGGAAATCGCCAAGGGCGGAATGCGCAAACTCGGCATTCCGACTACGCTGGACAGATTCGTCCAGCAAGCAGTACTGCAGGTTCTGCAACGACAGTGGGACCCGACGTTCTCCGAACACAGCTACGGTTTTCGACCAGGACGCTCAGCCCATCAAGCGGTGGCACAGGCACAGAAGAATATTGCCGAAGGTTACAGCTGGGTGGTGGATCTCGACTTGGAAAAATTTTTCGATCGAGTCAATCACGACAAACTGATGGGTCAGATCGCCAAG
>VBAN01000255.1 GCA_005882445.1 Candidatus Segetimicrobium genomatis
GGAGGGTGGCGGTGTTTGCCAGCTGCTCGACCGCCTGATCCTCCTGGATCTGCCTGGCCAGGCTCGCGTCGGCGTAAATGATTCCCGGGACCCGCATCCCCGGTCTCGCGGTCGGCGGGATCTCCCAGCGATACGCGTCCCGCTGCACGAGAGGGAATGTCGCCTGGGGCATTGGCCTCACCCCCTTGAGGTGGGCTAGAGGTCCAGGATCATCCGGGCCTCCCACAGGCTGTTCGTCCGGGACAGGGAGAGCCCGTGATATGTCGCCGCCTTCACCATTCTCCGCACAGTGTGCCGATCCGGGTCGACGGTGTCTCCCGTCAGCTCCGCGGTCAGGGCCGTGTCGCTCAGGTTCGTGATCCGGACACGGCGGGGGAGAAACCCGTCGGCGTCCAGGACGTAGAGCAGCTCATTGAGCCAGGCCACCAGCAGAGCCTCGAGGTCGGCCGCTGAGACGGTGTCCGTCTTATGGATCTTTTCCTCGAGCCCAGCGGGGTCGACCGTCAGATCGACGAGGGCGTCGGCGGCGTTTGCGAACACCTCCTCGAGCGTCCGGCCGCGGATGACGAGGCCGACCATGTTATCGTATCCCAGCCCCTGATCCGATGCCAGGCTGGTCCGCGACAATTGGGGGGAGCGTGTGGGCTTCGCCCGGCAGGAATCCCACGCCGGCCCGGGATCAGGTTCGATCAGGCCGTGATATAATTGGTGGCGCCGGCAGGGCGATGAGCTCTGCGTGTCACGGGCCCGTAGCTCAGTGGATAGAGCGACCGCCTCCTAAGCGGTAGGCCGCGGGTTCAACTCCCGCCGGGCCCGCCAGGAAAATCAGATCTTCCGGCCAGATCAGGGGCGGTCACACGGTTCGAGGACTGTCCGATTTGTTGACAGGATCGGGCGCCTCCACCAGGACGAAATAGGCGCAGTTGCACGGCCCCGTCTTGTCTGCGCGAAGTGCGGTACATCGCGCCACCATGACGCCCGCTGTGCCTAGTTGACTGCTGTGGCACTTATCGCACGTGTACGTCCCGGTGACGGTCCACGGCAATCCGGCCTTTGCGCGAACGCGATTGGACACGACCCATCACCCGCTTTGGCTACAAATTATACACGTGTGTTCGAGGGTTGCCAAACTTTTTTGTTGAATGCGGGCGCCGAATGTGTCATACTCTAGGGGCATCAGCAGGCCGCAGAGCCGGTTGGTAGCTTGAGATAAAGGTGGGGATTTCATGCCGCTAGGGATAGTAAAGTGGTTCAACTCGGAAAAGGGCTATGGGTTTATTACCCCGGATGACGGAGGCAAGGATCTGTTCGTCCACTTCAGCGGGATTGAAGGCGAGGGCTACAAGTCGCTGAACGAGGGCCAGAAGGTGGAGTACGAAGCAACGCAAGGACAGAAGGGCCCCCAGGCAAGCAAAGTTCGTCCCGCGGGCTAAACCGAACCTCAGCACATTCCCGGTGAAATAGACGAAGAGGGGGGACATTCCCCCCTCTTCGTCGTTTATTTGTTGCCTCAGCGGTACATAACTGCTATACTTTCTATTGTAGCCTTCCTCTCGAAGACGGTCCTCTCCCACGGCGACTGGCCGGATCCCCGAAGGTACGAGAGCCTGAAACTCTCTCGAGCGAGGAGTGATCGGTATGGCTTTCGACAACGATCGCAACCGGGTGTTACTGTCGCTGCGGGATCGGCCGGATGGAGCGGATAGTCCGACCTTGATCGAAGCCGTCGGTCTCTCGGAGGCAACGATCAAGCGTCACCTCGTGTACTGTGTCGACTACGGACTCGCGACCTGGATGCGGAACAGGACGTCGACGCTGGCGGTGATCACCACCCGGGGCCGCGACTACCTGGCCCGGCAAGGATTCTGAGACGCCATGCGCCTCCGAGCTCCGACCGAGCAGATGCTTGAATGGCGGGAACGGACCGCACGATTTCGGTCTGCGGCCCGACATGGCAAGACCCCGCTGGAAATCGCCGAGTTACACGACCTCCCCGTTGCCGCAGTCGAGCGGGTTCTCACACCAATAGAACATCCTCGTATTTCTGATCCCGTACGGTTGCTGCGGGGGCACGACAGCCTCCCCGGGACGGCCCCCGCGGACGTCCAGCTGTACTGGTTGGGGTTCCTCATGGTCGCGGGCCACATCTGGGGACAGGGCAGCTCCCTCGCGCTCGTGGTGACGCTTGGTGAGGAGTCCCGGAAATACATCGCGACCTTCACGGCCGACATCACGCTCGACCGCATCCACTGCGAGTTCTGCTACAGCAGCACCGTGGGGTGGCAGGTCTATCTGCGCGATCAGGGTCTGTGCAAGGCGTTGTTCCCGTGGGGCGTCCCCTCTGATCTTCATGGAGATGACTCGGCGCTGCTCGACGATCTCCCAAAGGAGTTCGCCATCCCGTTCATTTGTGGATACGTCGACGGGAACAGGTCCTTCGCCTATTCCTCGGACAGGCTGGGAAGCAACAAATTCACGGTCCACGGAACGGCAGCGGTCCTTGCCAGAATCAACTCAATGGTCGAACGGCATTGGGGGGTCTCTGGCCGGATCGTGACATCGCGACAGGATCGATCAGAATTGAGGTTTTCGGACCCGGCGGGTCGCGCAATCCACAGTCAACTGGAGACGTTTACCTCCCGATCTCGGGCCTAACGCAACAGGCCGGGCGTTCGTGGGGCGGGGAGGATTGTGATCCACGCCGCCGGAAAGAGCCCCTCATGCTCACGAGCGTCCCCTTCGAGACAGTTCTGCTGCCGGCGCTACTCGCGACGCTGATGCTCGCGGCCCTGGCGACGCCGGCGGATGGGGCCGCCAACGCCCCGGTCCATCCCATCGCCGTCATCCACACGACGCTCGGGGATCTCCGATGCGAGTTGTTCCCCGACCGAGCCCCCAAGGCGGCGGGCAACTTCATCGGCCTCGCGACCGGCAAGAAGGGGTGGACCGATCCGCGCACCCGCAAGATCCAGCACAACCGGCCGTTCTACGACGGCGTCATCTTCCACCGGGTCATTCCGGGATTCGTGATCCAGGGCGGTGATCCGCTGGGAACGGGCACCGGCGGGCCGGGCTACCATTTCGAAGATGAACTGCACGCCGACCTTCTCTTCGATCGCCCCGGACGTCTCGCGATGGCCAACGCCGGCCCGAACACCAACGGCTCCCAATTCTTCATCACCGAAGCGCCGCTGCCGGATCTCAA
>VBAN01000258.1:0-2000 GCA_005882445.1 Candidatus Segetimicrobium genomatis
TGGTCAGCCTGCTCAAGGCCTGGTACGGCGACGCGGCGACGAAGGAGAACGAATTCGCCTTCAACTACATCCCGAAGCCGGCCGGGAACTCCTCCTGGATGTCCATCTTCGACCAGGCGCTGCGGGGGAAGATGGAGGGGGTCATCCTCTCGGGCATGACGGCGACGAGCATCGGCCCGGACAGCAACCAGGTGCTCCAGGCACTCGCAAACCTCAAGTGGCTGGTCGTCATGGACGCGTTCCCCACCACCAGTTCCGAGTTCTGGCACGGGCCGGGGATGGATCCGGCCAAGGTCCACACCGAGGTCTTCCTCCTCCCGTGCACGCACTGGATCGAGAAGGAAGGCTCGTTCGTCAACAGCGGCCGGTGGATGCAGTGGAAGGACCAGGTGATTCCCCCTCAGGGCGAGGCCCGGCACGATCACTGGATCCTCGCCGAGATCTTCCACCGGATCAAGGATCTCTACCAGCATGATCCGCAGCACGGCAAGTTCCCCGATCCGATCATGCACCTCGCGATGGACTACAAGGATCCGCTCAAGCCCGAACTGGACGAGATCGCCGCGGAGATCAACGGTGAGGACAACGTCACCGAGAAGCGCCTGTCCACGTTCGCCGCCCTCAAGGACGATGGGACCACGACCGCCGGGGACTGGATCTACACGGGCTCGTACCCGGAATCGGGCAACCTCTCCAAGCGGCGCGAGGGCGTGCAGGATCCCGAGAAGAACGACCCGACGGGGATGGGCTTCTACCCGAGGTGGGCGTGGAGCTGGCCGCTCAACCGGCGGGTGATGTACAACCGGGCCTCGGCGGACCTCGCGGGCCAGCCCTGGGACCCGAAGCGGCCGGGGATCCGGTGGGACGGCGCGCAGTGGGTGGGGGACGTGCCGGACTACCCGGTCAAGATGGATCCGAAGGACCCCAAGGCGTGGCTGCCGTTCATCATGACCGGCGAGGGCACAGGACGGCTGTTCAGCACCTCGATGCTCGACGGGCCGCTGCCGGAGCACTACGAGCCGGTGGAGTCCCCGGTCGAGAACGCGCTGCACCCGAGCGTCTCGGCCTCGCCCGTCGCCTTTCTCTACGATCAGGCCGCCGGGCGCCCCAGCCGGTTCGGGACCCCGGACGAGTTTCCCATCATCGCCACGACCTACCGCCTCACGGAGCACGAGCACTACATCACCCAGCAGGTCGAGCGTTTGGTCCAGCTCCAGCCCGAGGCGTTCGTGGAGCTGCCGGAAGGCCTGGCGCAGGAGAAGCGCATCGCGAACGGGGACATGGTGCGGGTGCGATCGAAGCGCGGCGAGATCCAGGTGCGCGCGGTCGTCACCCGGCGGCTGGGTCAGCTGGATCTCGGCGGGAAGAAGGTCTGGCAGATCGGCATCCCCATCCACTGGGGATTCGTCGGCGTCTCGGCCGAGATGTTCCCGGAGAAGTCCCAGCACTGGCTGGCCAACATGCTCACCCCGTTTGTGGGGGACGCGAACGCCAGGACGCCCGAGTTCAAAGCCTTTCTGGTCAACGTCGAGAAGATGTGATGGGATCGCCGGCCGTCGCCACCGGTCAATGGGCCGAACGCCGGCGCCGCGCTGAGGATCTCGCGGGGCGCTGGCCGTTCGCCCTGGAGGTCCTGACTTTCTACGGCGCGCTCCTCGGCGCGCAGGAGCGGGTGTACGAGGCGGCCCAGGCGATGCCCCAGGCGCAATGGTCCGACCCTTCCCGGGTGGCGGCCTACGTGACCGAGCGGGCGCTGCCCCTGGTGCGGGAGGTGACCGTGGCCCGCGGGCCGGAGAAGCTGGCGCGCGCGGTGGCCGATGCGCCGCCCGGCGGGAACGGTCTTCAAGGCCGGTGGGAGGAGAAGGTGACGCGCTGGCTCGGGGATCAAGAACTGTCTCCGGAGGACCGATACCTGGTCCGCGCAGCGGCGGGGCCGGTGCTCGAAGCCCTCGGCCCGGCGGCCACAGCGGTGTGTGCGGGACCCCGTGACGAGCGCCACT
>VBAN01000258.1:2172-7398 GCA_005882445.1 Candidatus Segetimicrobium genomatis
CCCGGCCCGGCGCCGCGCCTGCCGCACGTCAGCATCCACGCGTGTACGACCTGCTCGCGCTATCTCTTGAACGTGGATCTCAGCCGGGAGGCGCGCGCGGTGCCGGTGGTCGACGAGATGGCGGCGATCCCGCTCGACCTGTACGCCCGGGAACAGGGGGTCGCCAAGATCGCGCCCAATCTGATGGGCCTCTGAGGGAGGAGCTGAGGACGATGGCGGAGGCGGTCGGCTTCTTCACGGATACCAGCGTCTGCATTGGCTGCAAAGCCTGCGAGGTCGCCTGCAAGGAATGGAATCAGCTCAAGGGCAACAAACCTGCGTTCCTTGCCGACAGCTTCGACAACACGGGCAAGCTCGACGAGGAGAACTGGCGCCACGTCGCGTTCATCGACAAGGTCCCCGATGCGCCCACGACCACGGGGAACGGGGCGGCGTGGCTGATGTTCTCGGACGTCTGCAAGCACTGCAAGCACGCGAGCTGCATGGAGGTCTGCCCGACCAACGCCATCATCCGGACCGAGTTCGACACCGTGTTCATCCAGCAGGATGTGTGCAACGGCTGCCGGGACTGCATCGCCGCCTGCCCGTTCGGGGTGATCGGCTTCAGCGAGCAGACCGCGACCGTGCACAAGTGCACATTCTGCTACGACCGGCTGCAGAGCGGCCTGATGCCCGCCTGCGCCAAGGTCTGCCCGACCCAGGCGATCCAGTTCGGGCCGCTCAGCGAGCTGCAGAAGAAGGCGGATGCGCGCCTCGCCACGCTCCAGGCGCAGGGGACCACCCAGGCGCGGCTGTACGGCCGGGACGACAAGGTCTATGGAGGGCTGAACGCGTTCTTCCTGCTCATGGACAAGCCGGAGGCCTACGGGCTCCCCAATGAAGCGAACGCCGTGCTGCCCAGGCGCAACAACCGGACGGGGTATCTGGGCGTCCTGATGACTGCGGCCCTTGGCGTGCTGGCCGGGCTCGTCGCGCTCCGAGACCGGGGCGGGACGAGGCGGGCCGAAGAAGCGCTCCGCCGGTGCGGCCCGACGGGGAGGATGTAGCCCATGGCTGAGCATTTCGTTGCCTCCCCGCATTGGGAGTGGTACATCCTCGGGTATTTCTTCCTGGGCGGCCTCTCGGGCGGCATGTACACGCTCGCGACGATGCTGCGGCTCTGGGGGAGCCCGCGCGATGAGGCAGCCGCCCGGACCGCGTTCCTCGCCGCGTTCCCGCTGCTGCTGCTGTGCCCCATCTTGCTCACGATCGACCTCGGCCGGCCGCTCCGCTTCTGGCACATGCTGATCGACACCACGCCCGGACACGGCGGCCTCGCGTTCAAATACTGGTCGCCGATGTCGGTCGGCAGTTGGGCGCTGCTGCTCTATGGCGCCTTCGCGTTGGTCTCGTTCATCGAGGTGCGAACCCTCGATGGGCGCATGCGCGCTCCGCTCGCCCGCGCCATTGCCCACGCCCTTGCGGGCGGCGCCGGCCGGGTCGTGATCGGGGTCGGGGCGCTCCTGGGCCTCTACGTGGCATCGTACACCGGGGTCCTGCTCAGCGTTTCCAACCAGCCGATCTGGAGCGACACGTGGGCGCTGGGCGGGCTCTTCCTCGCGTCGGGACTGAGCGGGTCGGCCGCGCTGCTCGCCTGGCTGGCTCGGTACCGTCCGGAAGGGGAGGCGACGGAGTGGCGTCTCGCCCAGATGGAGCGCTACTTTGCAATCTTAGAATTGCTGCTGATCGCCCTCGTCCTTGCCAACCTGGCCGGGGCCGGGACCCTGACCCGGGCGCTGGCCAAGCCCTGGGGCGTGCTCTGGGCGCTGGTCGTGGCGAGCCTGGTGCCTCCGTTGGTTGGGATGGGGGGGCCGGCCATTCAGGTGGCGTCCGGTACCGGATCGGCGGCGGTCGCCCGGGCGGCCGGGGCCTCCCGCACGCCGATGCTGGCCAGCGTGCTGCTCGGCGTGCTGTTGATGCGATTCGTCGTCATCTTTAGCGCGCAGTTCTGACCGCGAGCCGGCGCTAGCCCGTCACCGAGAAGAGGCGCCACTCGCCGGGGACCCCCTTCAGTTCCTGCGCGCCCCGCTCGGCGAAGGTGAGCCCCGAACCGGAGACGAGGTCGCGCACCGTGCTCGTCGCCAGCACCTCGCCCGCGCCGGCGAGATCTTTGACCCGCGCGCCGATGATCGCGGCGATTCCCCCGAGCTTGCCCCCGACGGATTCGCACTCGCCCGTGTGGACGCCCGCGCGGATCTCCAGACCGAGCCGCCGGATGTCGTCGCGGATCGCGAATGCGCAGCGAACCGCGCGCGCCGGCCCGTCGAAGGCGGCGTAGAAGCCGTCGCCCGCGGTATCCTGCTCGAGTCCGCGGTATCGGGTGATCTGGGCGCGCACGAGGGCGTGATGGCTCTCGAGGAGGTCCCGCCAGCGGCGGTCGCCGAGCGCCGCGGCCTTCTTCGTCCCCTCCACGATGTCGGTGAAGAGCACCGTGGCGAGGATCCGATCGTGCTCCGGCGGCGGACGCACGCCGGTCAGGAGACCCTGAATCTCGGCGAGGATCTCGTCCTGATGCGAAGCCCAGAAGAAGTGGTCGCCGGATGGGAACTCGACGTACCTGGCGCCGGCGATGCGAGACGCGATATAGCGCCCCTCTTCAGCCTGCACGTCGCGATCGCCCGCAGCCTGGAGCACGAGCGTCGGGACGCGCACGCTCGGCAAGACCTCCCGGACGTCCGTGTAGCTGTTCATGCGTAGGAAGTCCGCCGCCGCCTTCGGTGAGGCGCTTCGGCGGAAGTACGCGTCGAGCCATTCCTGGAACCCGGTGTCGTCGGCCACACTCTTCCAGCGTCTGCGCCCACGGATAGTCCTCGGAACGCAGGCGCTTCGCGAAGGCCCCGTACGTGATGAGCGCGGCAGTGCGCTCAGGGTAGGTCGCGGCGAAGAGAATGCACATGCAGGCTCCTTCCGAATGGCCGAACAGCGCGGCGCGCGCCGAACCGGCGGCATCCATCACGGCGCGCACGTCGTCCATGCGCTGCTCGAGCGTGGGGAGCTCCGCGACACGGTCGGAGAGGCCCGTCCCACGCTTGTCGAACACGATCAGGCGGCTGAACGACGCGAGGCGGCGCAGGAAGCGCGCGAGCCTCGGGTTCTCCCACATCATCTCCACGTTCGAGAGCCAGCCCGGGACGTAGACGAGGTCCGGCGGCGCCTCCCCGATGACCTGGTAGGCGATGTTGATCCCGCTGCTCTTCGCGTACCGCGTCTTCGGGAGGGTGCTCATGAGGTCTCCACCTGATGGGAGGCGAGTTTCGATAGGATGCACGCGCATCTCCTGCGGCAGGGAGGGTCCGGCGCAGCCTAGAACGTCCGGGGAGATATGGATCTTCATCTTCGTGGGAAGGCCGCGCTGATCACCGGATCCAGTCGCGGCCTTGGCCGAGCGATCGCCATCGAGCTCGCACGCGAGGGATGTCACATCGGCCTGTGCGCGCGCGGCGCCGAGCCGCTGGAGGCCGCGGCGTCGGAGATTCGAGCGCTCGGCGCCCGCGTGGTGGCGGTGACGGCTGATGTCACGACCGCTGAGGGCATGCGGCAGGTCGTCGACAGTGCGCTGCGCATCTTCGGCGGCATTGACGTCCTCGTCAATAATGTCGGAGGGAGCGTCGGAACCTCGTTCCAGGAAAGCAGCGAATCCGATTGGCAGCGGTCGATCGACCTCAATCTGATGCCGGCGGTGCGCGCGAGCCGTCTGGTCATTCCCCACATGCACGAGCGCGGCGGCGGCGTCATCATCAACATCACGTCGATCTACGGGCGTGAGTGGGGTGGGGCGTATCTCCGCCGGCCCACCTACATTGCCACCAAAGCCGCGGAAATCGCCATGTCCAAAGCGCTCGCCCTGGAACTGGCGCCGCACGGGATCCGGGTCAACAGCGTCGCCCCGGGATCTATTCTCTTCCCCGGCGGCGGCTGGGAGCGCCGGCTGCGCGAGGATCCGGAAGGGATGGCCGCGTTCATCAAAGCGGACATGCCGCTCGGCCGGCTCGGCCACGCCGAGGAAGTCGCTCGGGTCGTCGCGTTCCTCGCCTCGGACGCCGCGAGCCTGGTGCTCGGGGCCTGCGTGAACGTTGATGGCGGCCAGACCCGATCGCTGATCTGAGCGCATCCGCCGGCATCGACGGCGGTCCCGGCAAGGAGTTTCCCCTGCGGGCCGACAAGAATACGTCCCGGGGGTGCGCGCTCCCGGTGGCCGTCCCCCGGAGGCTCCAGGAGCATGCGTCCACTGCCGTCCACGAGGGGCAGGCCTGATCTTTCTGCCACAAGCGCGCGAATCCCGCAGCAGGCTCCGGGCCGGATGCGGTGACCAGCCGCCGGCCCGCTCGACGCATCAAGGGGCTTGGGGGGGCTCGGGGGCGCCCCAGGCGAATCGTCACCGTGCGGGATTCCGATGCCGCGGTGCTCAGGAGGCGTAGCCGGCCGATTCGCACAGTCGACCGCACCACCCGCCAACTCGTCGCCGACATGCTGGTGAGCATGCGCCGGGCGCAGGGGATCGGCCTGGCCGCCCCGCAGGTCGGCGTGCCGGTTCGGCTGTTCGTGGCCGACATCGGCCGGGGCCCCCTGGCCGTGGTCAACCCGCGGGTGCGCCGGCGGCGGGGGAGCCAGGTTGGCGTCGAAGGCTGCCTCAGCATTCCGGGGGTGTACGGCGATGTCAGGCGCGCCCGCGCGATCGAGGTGGAAGGTCGTGATCTTCGCGGCCGGCGGATCGTGGTGACCAGCGAAGACCTGCTGGCCCGGGTGGTGCAGCACGAGATCGATCACCTCAACGGTCGACCCCGGACGTCTGCTCCGCCGGCGGCGCCGTCGCGTGCGCCGGGTGGGGTAAGGCCTCGATGGCCATCCGGCACTTCACCCTGGATGAAGCGGAGGGCCTCCTCTCCCGCCTCACCGAACTGATGGACACGCTCCGGCGGGTGCGCGATGACGCCATCGTCAAGAAGGCCCAGATGGATCTCCTCTGGAAGCGCCTCGAGGGCGGCGACGCGGTGTTGAGCGAGCTGGGGGACGAGCAGCACCGGCTCGATGGGCTCACCACGCGGCTGGTCTCCATTGCCAGCGACATCGAAGCGACCGGGTGCATCTTGCGCGATCTCGATCTGGGGCTGATCGATTTTCCGTTTCGCGCCCGCGGCGGCTCCACGGTGTATCTCTGCTGGAAGCTCGGGGAGCCCGCGATTCGAT
>VBAN01000259.1 GCA_005882445.1 Candidatus Segetimicrobium genomatis
GCTCCTCGCCACCGGCGCCGGGATCGTGGTGGGGCTGGCGTCCGGCGCGAGCCCGCGGGCCGACCGGATCCTGATGCGCATCATGGACGGCATCATGGCGTTTCCCGACGTCCTGCTGGCGATCGGGCTGATGGCATCGCTCGGACCGAGCGTCCGCAATGTGATCCTGTCGCTGGGGTTCGTCTACACCCCGCGCATCGCCCGGGTCGTCCGGGCCGCCGTCCTCGTCGTCGTCCGGCAGGAGTACGTGGAGGCGGCGCGGGCCGTGGGCGCCTCGGGCGCGCGGATCCTGGCCCGGCACGTGCTCATCAACTGCGCCTCCCCGGTGATCGTCCAGGCGACCTTCATCACCGCGTATGCGATGCTGGGAGAGGCCGCGCTCAGCTTTCTGGGGGTCGGCGTGCCGCCCACGATCCCGACCTGGGGCGGGATCATCAGCGCCGGACAGGTCTACTTGAGACAGGCGGCCTGGATCAGCATCTTCCCCGGGATGGCCATCATCCTGAGCGTGCTCGCCCTCAACCTGCTCGGCGACGGACTGAGGGACTTCCTGGATCCCCGGCTCCGGCACGCGTGACCGGGAGCCCGCGCCGCGCGGCGCAGGGCCGGACTTCGAGTGCGATCAGGACACGGAAGGAGGAACGATCGTGGGCACGGTGCTGCTCCGCAACGGCAGGGCGTTCAACTTGGGAGGACTCGCCCACAATTCGCCGGTCGACATCGGGATCGATGGCGACGGCCGGGTGGTCGAGCCGGCCCGCTTCGACGGCCGGGAGGGGTTCGACACGGTCATCGACCTCAAAGGCGCGTGGGTGTCGCCCGCCTGGATCGACCTGCACGTGCACTGCTACTACGGGGCGACGTGGCTCTCCCTGAGGCCCGAACTGGTCGGCCCGGCCACCGGGGTCGGCCTCGCGGTCGACTGCGGCAGCGCGGGAGAGGCCAACTTCCACGGCCTCCGCGAGTTCATCATCGAGCCCTCGCCGTTTCCCATCCTCGCGTTCCTGAACATCAGCACGATCGGTCTCGTCGCGGCCAACCGCGTCAGCGAGTTGATCGGCGATCCGGTCCTGGACCCGGACCGCACCGCCGCCTGCGTCGAGGCGAACCGCGATTTGATCCGAGGGATCAAGGTGCGGGCGAGCAGCCAGGTGGTTCGCGAGTGGGGAATGACCCCCGTGCGGGTCGCCAAGGCCCTCGCCCAGGCCGTCCATCTCCCCCTCGTGGTCCACATCGGCGAGGCGCCGCCGACGCTCGACGAGATCCTCGACATCCTGGACCCGGGCGATGTGGTCACGCACTGCTTCACCGGCAGGATCACGACGGCCCTCAACCGCCACGAGCCGGTGTTCCGGCGGATGCAGACCATGGCGGCCGCGGGGCTCATTCTCGATACCGGGCACGGCCAGGGCAGCTTCCACTATGCCACGGCCCGCTTCGCGATCGAGCGCGGCCTGCTGCCGGCCACCATCAGCACCGACCTGCACAATGGCAACGTGAACGGGCCCGTCTGGGACCTCCCCACCACCATGAGCAAGATGGTCACCGTCAGCATGTCGGCCGACGATGTCGTGGAGCGGGTCTCGGTGGCGCCGGCCCGCTTTCTCGGGCTCGAGGACTGGGGCCAGGCCGCGGCCGGAGCGCCCGCCCGCTTCACCGTATTCGAGGTCCAGGACGGCGAGGAATCGCTGCCGGACTCCTACGGGAACGTCGAAAAGATCCGGACGTTCTTCGAGCCGCGCTACACCGTGATCGGCGCCGCGGTGACCGCGGCGGCCCGCACTGCCGGGCGAACCCAGAGCGCCTCGACCGACTCGGGAGAGAAGGACGTGCCCGCGCCGCGGCGCGCGCGGGAGAACCGTCCGCCGGCGAAGGCCCAGTGAAGGCCCGGGCGGCCCGCGAAAGGATGGCCGCACGCGGCGCAGAATTGGGCATGTACATCGGCGGTACACCTCGGATACGATCCCACGAAGGACGGTGTCGACGCATGCGCGAGGATTTTCGAGATGAGCGCGTCTACGCACAGGTCAGAGCCGACGAATGGTTGTGGGCACGGGCGAAAGCCATGGGCCTCTCCCGCAGGCGCCTGCTCGGCCTGCTGGCGGCCGGCGCGGGAGCGGCCGCGGCGGGCCTCGGGCAACTCGCCCGCGGCCGGACGGCCCGGGCAGCCCCGGCGACCGATCTCGTGGTCAAACCAACCCCCCCGGAATGGTTCAACGACTTCGGCAGCAACAAGGAGATGCGCTGGGAGGTGATGTACAACCGCGGCTACGAGGTCCCCAAGGAGCTGTTCTTCGTCCGGGACCACAGCCGCACCGCTCGTGTGGACCAGGCCGCCTGGCGGCTGCGCGTGGAGGGCTCCGGAGTCGCGCATCCCCAGGAGTTCACGTACGATGACATCCTCGGGCTGCCCTCGGTGTCCGTGATGCGCTTCGTCGAGTGCGCCGGCAACGGCCGGAGCTTCTTTGAAGCCGCGTACGGCAAACGGGCGCAGGGCGGTCAGTGGCACCTCGGTGCCATCGGCGTCGCCGAGTGGACGGGCGTGCCGCTCCGCGAGGTCCTGGACCGCTGCGGCCTCCAGCGCACGGCCCGCGATGTCATGCCCGAGGGCGTTGACGAGCTCAAGGTGCGCCGGCCGATGCCGATCTCCAAGGCAATCGCCGACGACACCCTGCTGGTCTATGCGATGAACGGGCAGATCCTCCCGCCGGATCACGGGTTCCCCCTGCGCATGCTGGTCCCCGGGTGGGTCGGGGTGGCCAACACCAAGTGGGTGGGACGGATCGAGGTGTCCGACGAGCCGCTGTTCTCGCCCTGGAACACCGACAACTACGTCCTGATCGGCCCCGACTACGACCCCGACCCGCCGTCCAAGGGACCGCGGCTGACCTCCCAGGTCGTCAAGAGCGCCTTCGAGCTCGCCTGGGACGGCGAGGTGACCGCGGGCCGGCGCCTCCTCCGCGGCCGGTCCTGGTCGGGGCAGGGCAAGATCACCAAAGTGGAAGTCAGCCTCAACAGCGGCAAGACATGGCAGACGGCAAACCTGAGGGAGCCGAATATCGCCCAGGCCTGGGTGCGCTGGGATCTCGCGTGGAACGCCACGCCGGGCCATTACGGGCTCATCGCGCGGGCCACCGACGAGCGCGGCAACACCCAGCCCTTGAGAGTCCCATTCAATGAGCAGGGGTATCTCTACGGCGGGATCGTCAGCCACCCGGTCAGCGTGACTTGATCGCCAGGCCTTCAATCGTCCGCCTGACCGCCGGCGCCGCTGCGATGCTCGCCCTCGGAGGAACCGCGCCGATGACGCGGCCGGGAGCCGCCGAGAAAGCGGTGACGCTCGTCGCGAAGGAGTTCCTATACGAGCCACCGGAGGCGACGGCGGGAGCGGGAGAAGTCACGTTCGTCGTCAGGAACGGAGGGGCGATCGAGCACAACTTCATCCTCCAGGACGCGGCCCAGAAGAAGATCGCCGA
>VBAN01000260.1:0-3753 GCA_005882445.1 Candidatus Segetimicrobium genomatis
CGGGAAGATCCACGGCCAGGCGCTCTACGTGCCCGTCGTGGAAGCGCCGGGAGAGACGAGGATTGGGCGGTTCGGCTGGAAGGATCAGCACGCCAGCCTGCTGTCGTTTGCGGCCGACGCCTACGTGAACGAGATGGGCATCACGAGCCGGCTGCAGCCGGACGAGGTGACCGCGATCTGCAACACGGTGTCGGAGCCGAACAACACCCCGGAAGCGGACGGGCTCGAGGACATCGACCACTTCACGCGCTTCATGCGGGCCACCAAGGCTCCCCCCCGCGACGCGGTGCTCGCGGAGACGGCCAGCGCCATGCGCGGGTCCCAGATCTTCGACGCCATCGGCTGCGCGATCTGTCACGTCCGAACCCTGGCCACCGCGCCGGCGGGCACGAAGATCAACGGAGGGACGTTTACGGTCCCCGCCGCCCTCGGCGGGAAGGCCTTCCACCCCTTCAGCGATTTCCTGCTGCACAACGTGGGCACCGGCGACGGCATCGTCCAGTCGTTCCAGGAACACTACGGCCGCAGAGCGTACAGGACAGGGTGGAGAAATCTGTCGGGGGCTGAATTCTACAACACCGCGGACAAGATCCGGACCGCGCCCCTCTGGGGTGTCCGGATGCAGCCCAGGCTGATGCACGATGGCCTGTCGCTGACGTTCCGCGACGCGATCCTGCGCCACCGGCGCGAGGCCAACGATGTCACGCTGCGCTTTGAAAGCCTCTCCTCCGGCCAGCAGGAAGAGCTCTTTCAGTTCCTGAGATCCCTGTAGGGGGGCACGGGACACGACATCACGCCGGCGCGGTAGTTTGGGCAGTCGGGGAGAGGGGCATACTCCAACATAGCGGCAAGATTTCATAGCCGGCTCGCCGCCTGGCGGGAACGGAGGCGACTCCGTGAGGTACGCGGCTGTCGTGGGGCTGGTGGGCATCGTGGCTGCGGCCGTGGCCGCGCTGATGCCGGAAGCTCCCTCGGGGTTCGACAACAAGAGCAACGGCATGGTGGACGACGCGACCCACCAGGCGGACCTCAAGACGTTCGACGAGGTCGAGGCGTTGGACGACGGGCTCGGCCCCCTCTACAACGCCCAATCCTGCCGCGAGTGCCACCAGAACCCGGTCTCCGGGGCGGCCAGCCAGATCACAGAATTGCGCGTGGGTCATCGCGACCCCGATGGGCGTTTTCATGAGCCGAGGATTCCCATCGCGCGTGGCACCGTGATCATCGCCGGCCGCACGCTCGTGAACGACCGCGCCATCTGTCCCAACGGCCAGTTCCCGGACACGGAGATTCAGGAACGCGTCCCCCTGACGGAGACCATCCGCACCACCCGGGTCTCGCTCAATCTCCTGGGCGACGGGTTTGTGGAAGCGGTGCCGGATCAGACGCTGATCGAACTGGCGGGCCGGCAGCGTCCCCATCCTGGAGGCCCCGGGACAGACGGGGGTCGGGCGGTTCGGCTGGAAAGATCAGCAGGCCAGCCTGCTGTCGTTTTCCGGCGACGCGTACCTGAACGAGATGGGCATCACGAGCCGGCTGTTCCCGGATGAGGTGACGACGCTCTGCAATACCGCGCAGGAGCCGAACAACCGGCCGGATTCGGACGGGCTCGAGGATATCGACCACTTTACCCGCTTCATGCGGGCCGCCAAGGCGCCGCCCCGCGATGCGGTGCTCGCGGCCGCTCCCAGCGCCGTGCGCGGGTCCCGGCTCTTCGACTCGATCGGCTGCGCGATCTGCCACGTCCAGTCCTTGACCACCGCGCCGGCGGGGACGAAGATCAACGGGGGCACGTTCACGATCCCCGCGGCCCTCGGGGGGAAGACCTTCCACCCCTTCAGCGATTTCCTGCTCCACGACGTGGGGACGGGCGACGGTATTGCCATCGCCGCCCAGGAGCACTACGGCCAAAAGATGCGCACGATCAGATGGAAGAATCTCTCGATGCAGGCCCTCCAGGACACGGCGAACAAGATCCGGACCGCGCCGTTGTGAGGCGCTCGAATGCAGAACAGGCTCATGCACGACGGCGCGTCGCTCACCTTCCTCGACGCCATTCTCCGGCACAAGGGCGAGGCGAGCGAGGTCACGGAGCGCTTCCGGAGGCTCTCCCACGCACAGAAGGAAGACCTCTTTCAGTTCTTGAGATCCCTGTAGGGCGAGCGGGCGCTTCCCCGCTCTCCTCCACGCTTCGACCGGCTTTCGATCGGCCTTCACGAGCAGGATACGGAGCGGGATATCATCGAAGACACCCCGCACACTCGATACCGTGGAGGATTCCCGTGGCTGAACACAACATGGTCGACACGGTCCGGACCCGTTCGATCGGCCTGCCGGGGCGAGCGCTCAACAGCGCGCGCACTCACCACTTTGTCCTGGACTCCTCATCGGGCCCCAGCGAGGCCTTGACCAACAGCGAGGCGTTCCTGGCCGGGATCTCCTCCTGCGGCGTGACGCTGATCGAGAAGTACGCGAAGGAGGCCGGGATGGCGGTGACCGGGATGGAGATCACGATCACGGGCACCAGGGCGGCCAATCCGGCCCGCTTCCAGGCCATCGCGATGCGCTTCGAGATCCACGGCGTGGACAAGGCGGCCGCCGACCGGCTGGTCGAGGTCTGGCAGACGCGCTGACCCCTCTACCGGACGGTCGCGGTCGCGACCGAAGTGAAGCTCGAAGTCGTGGCCCGGCCGCGGCCCGCGGCGGTCTGAGTGCGCGGCGCGCGGTCCCGGCGGCGTGTCCGTAGTCAGGTGGTGGAGCGATGAAGCCTGAAACGAGGCTGGTGCATGCCGGTCGGGATCCCGACAAGAACTTCGGTGTGGTGAATCCGCCCGTCTACCGGGCCTCGACGATCTTGTTCCCGACGACCGCGGAGTTCGAGCGCCGGCGCGAGCGCAAGTACACGGGCTTCTACTACGGCACCCACGGCACCCCGACCACGTTCGCGCTGGCGGAGGCCGTCACGGAGCTCTCGGGCGGCCACCGGTCGCTCATCACATCCTCGGGGCTCTCGGCCATTACCCAGGCGCTGACGGCGTTCCTGCGCCAGGGCGATCACCTCCTGGCGGCCGACACGGTGTACGAGCCCACCCGGACCTTCTGCACGTCGGTGCTGGCCCGGTTCGGCGTGGACGTGACCTTCTACGATCCCCACGCCGGGGCGGGGATCGCCGCGCTGATGCGGCCCCAGACGCGGGTCGTGTACGCCGAGTCGCCCGGGTCCCAGACGTTTGAAGTGCAGGACGTGCCGGCGATCGCCCGCGCGGCGCACGAGCGCGGCGCGGTGGTGCTGTTCGACAACACGTGGGCGACGCCGTTGAACTTCCGGTCGTTCGAACACGGCGTGGACGTGGAGATCCAGGCGGCGACCAAGTACCTCGCCGGTCACTCGGACCTCCTCCTCGGCGTGATCACGGCGCGCACCGAGGAGCTCTTCCGGACGGTGAAGGACGGTCTCAGCGATTTCGGCGACTCCGTCGCTCCGGACCTCTGCTATGAGACGCTCCGGGGACTGCGCACGCTCGCGGTGCGCCTCCGCCATCACGAGCGTTCGGCGCTCGACGTGGCGCAGTGGCTGGCGCGGCGCCCCGAGGTCGCCCGGGTCCTCCATCCGGCTCTGCCGGGGAGCCCGAGCCACGCGCTGTGGAAGCGGGATTTCCTGGGCGCCTCCAGCCTGTTCGGGGTCCTCCTGCGCACGACGTCCACCGGCGCCGTCGCGGCGATGCTCGACGGGCTCCGCTTGTTCAAGATCGG
>VBAN01000260.1:3999-4243 GCA_005882445.1 Candidatus Segetimicrobium genomatis
GCGCCTGATTGACGCCAGCGCCTGGACGATCCTATTCTGGCGGGGCATCTTCGGGGCGCCCTTCATCCTGTTGTACCTTGTGTGGACACACCGCCGCGGGGTCTTCCGGGCCGTGAGGGTCATGGGCTGGCCCGACGTGATCGTGACACTCGCGTATGCCATCACGATGGTCGCGTATATCCCCGCGCTGAAATTGACGACCGTGGCCAACGTGACCCTCATCGGAGCGACAGTGCCGTTCTTC
>VBAN01000261.1 GCA_005882445.1 Candidatus Segetimicrobium genomatis
AGACGCAGCTTCACCGCCACCGGGACCACGGTGCCGATCAGCTGAAGCCCGTCGCGCAGCCCCACCTCTTCGATGGTGACCCGTGCGGGAAGGCGCACTCAGATCACTCCACGCTCGCGCAGGGCGTCGATCTCCGCGCCGGAGAGCCCGAGCAGCCCACCGTAGACCTCGTCGTTGTGCTCTCCCATCCGCGGGCCTGCCCAGGCGATCGTCCCCGGGGTCCGGCTGAACCGCGGGACGATTCCGGGGAGGGCCAGGGCGCCGACATCCGGATCGTCGATCTCGACGATCATCTCGCGCGCTTGGAACTGCGGATCCCGGCAGATGCCGTCGATATCGTACACGGGCCCCCCGGGAACGCCGGCCTCCGCCAGGCGGCCGGTGATCTCGGCCAGGGTGAACTGCTCGGTCCAGGCGGCGACCGCGGCGTCCAGTTCGGCCTGCCGCTGCCCCCGGCCCCGATCGTGGCTCAACTCGGGATCGACCAGCCAGTCGGCCCGGCCCATCAGGGTGGCGAGGCGGCGGAAGACGTTGTCGTTGTTGGCGCCGATGACCACGTACTGACCATCTCGGGTCGGATAGATGCTGCTGGGGGCGACCCCGGGAAGGCCGGTCCCGTGCCGCTGTCCGATGATCCCCAGTGTGCGATAGGCCGGCAGCAGATCATCGAGCAGGCTGAACGTCGCCTCGGTGAGGGCGACATCGATCTCCTGCCCGCGGCCGCTCCGCCGGCGCTCCTCGACGGCCGCCAGCGCCGCGATCGCTCCGTAGAGCCCGGCCACCGAGTCCGCCAGGGCAAACCCGACCCGTGTGGGCGGCCGGTCCGGATACCCGGTGAGGAACCGCATGCCGGCCATCGCTTCGGCCACCCCGCCAAACCCGGCGCGGTCCCGGTACGGGCCGGTCTGCCCGAACCCGCTGATCCGGACCATGATGAGACGGGGGCATGCCTCCTCGACCTGCGCGTGGGCCAGCCCCCAGCGCTCCAACACCCCCGGACGGAAGTTCTCCACGACGATATCGACCGCCCCGTAGAGCCGCCGGGCCAGGCGCTGTCCTTCCTCCCGATGCAGGTCGAGCGTGACCGCCCGCTTGTTGCGGGACAGGTGCTTCCACAACAGTGAGTGCCCGCGTGACTGGCCGCGCCAGCCGCGGATGGGATCCCCCCGGCCCGGCTGCTCGACCTTGATCACCTCGGCTCCGTAATCCGCGAGGACCCGGGTACAGCACGGGCCCGCGATCATATTGCCGAGGTCCAGCACCCGAAGCCCCCGGAGCGGACCGGCGGCCTGGGCGGGCACGGTCGCGCCGTCACCCCCGGCGTGCTCGGTCGGAGGCGTCCGCGAGCTACGCCCCGCGAACTCGGCGCTTGGGGTCACGTCGGGGACGCGTCCTCCGACCCGGGGTGAGGCGGTCCGCCGATGACGCCCGCCGCGCGCAGCTCCGCGATCCCCTGGTCGGTGTAGCCGACCTCGCGGAGCACCTCCTCGGTGTGCTCACCGAGCAGCGGCGGGACCAGCATCTGCTGATGCAGGATCTGCGGATCCGCAAAGACCTCGGCCAGGTTGTAGATCGGGCCGGCGGCCACCCCGCGCTCATTGAGAAAGGCGACCCACTCCGCCCGCGTGCGGGCGCGGAACGCCGCGGTGAGGATCGGATTGAGCTCAGCGCGGTGGGCCACCCGGTCGTTGACCGTCCGGAACCGGGGGTCCTCGTGCAGTTCGGGCCGGCCGATGGCCTCGCAGAGGCGCTTCCACATCGCCTCGTTGCCGGCGCACAGGTTGAACGGCCCGTCCTTCGCCTGGTAGACGCCGAAGGGGGAGGCGAGCGGATGGTGGTTGCCGGCCACGCCCGGCGGCGTGCCGGTCTCGAAGTACATCCCCGCGCTCCATGTCAGGAGCGCCACCATCGAGTCAACGATGGCCACCCGGACCTCCTGCCCCCTGCCGGTGCGTCCGCGGGCGAGCAGGGCGAGGAGAATGCCGCGGCAGGCGGTCGTCGCGCAGGTCAGATCGGCCAGCGCGATACCGGCGCGCGTCGGCCCCGTGGGCTCTTGTCCGGTGATGCTCATGAACCCCGACATCCCCTGCCCGACCTGGTCGAACCCCGGCCGCTGGCTGTACGGCCCGGTGCTGCCGAACCCGGTGATACTACAGTAGATCAGCCGGGGATTCTCTTCCCGCAGCGTCGCGTAGCCCAGGCCGAGGCGCTCCATCACGCCCGGCCTGAAGTTTTCCACCAGCACGTCCGCGCGCCGGATGAGCCGGCGGATGATTTCCCGGCCCCCTTCCGTTCTCGTGTCAACCGTGATACTGCGTTTGTTGCGGTTGGCCGCGGCGAAAAAATAACTGTTGCCCACCAGGTCGGCCCGGAGGGATTGATACCGCGAATGATCGCCATCCAAGGGCTCGATCTTGACCACATCGGCCCCGAAATCGCCCAGTTCCATCGTGCAGAACGGGCCCGCGAGAAACCGGGTCAGGTCCACCACGCGGACGCCGTCGAGCGGTCGCATCGCCCTACCGTCCGCGGAACCGGGGCCGGCGCTTCTCGAGAAACGCGCGGACCCCCTCCCGATAGTCTTCGCTGTCATACGCCTGGTCAATGAACGCCAGCAGGTCCGACTCGGTCATCTCGCCCTCTCCCAGGAGATGCTGCAGCATCAGTTTCGCGCCGCGCTGCGACAGCGGCGCCAGTTCCGCCAGGCTCCGGGCATAGGCGCGCGTCTGCGCCTCCAGGGCGTCCGGCTCGCACAGCATGTTCACCAGCCCCATCGCCCGGGCCTCCTCCACGCCCACCAGCCGCCCGCTGAACAGGATGTCCCGCGCGTGGCTCGGACCCACGATGCTGGCGAGCCGCCGGGTGCTGGTCAGACCGTAGATGATCCCCAATTGCGACGCGGTGATGCCGAACGTTGCCGCGCGGTCGGCAAACCTCAGGTCGCAGGCGAGCGCGACCTCGAGGCCGCCGCCGACGCAAAACCCATGGATCATCGCGATCGTCGGCCTGGGGAAGGCGGCGAGCGCCCGGTCGGCCGCCTCCACCACGCGGCTGTAGTGCCGGGCCGTGGCGCGGTCGGACCGGACGTGTTCGAACTTCGGACGCGAGCTCCCCGAGGAGCGCGGGGAGCGCCTGCCACATCTCGAGGGTGATCGCGTTCCGCTTCGCCGGCCGGTTGAGCACGAGCGTCGAGACGGCGCCGCGCTCGGCGACGCGGAGATCGTCCATCCCCTATCTCTACGCCGCCTCGCGCGGGACGTCCTTGTGTGAGCCGCAGGCTACAGGCTTTCCCGGGTTGTCAGGGGGCTCCGCGGGTTGCTACAATAGGCCCGGCTCGGGGAGTAGCGCAGCTTGGTTTAGCGCGCAGCGTTCGGGACGCTGAGGTCGAGGGTTCAAATCCCTCCTCCCCGACCAGCGAATCCCGGTATGAGAGCGCAGTCCTTCAGTCGTTTTCGCGGTCCACCGGCCCCGCACGCTCGGGTAGGTCCCGGCGCTTCGCGCTTTCGAGCGGTCTACCGCGTCCGGCGGCGGATGAACCCGAGCCCCGGCAGGCTCGCCGCGAGGAGCAGCAAGGTTGATGGCTCCGGCACGGCCGCGCCGGTTGTCAGGGTGGCGTTGATCCCCGTGCCGTCCGAGATGAAACTTCCGTCTGGTCCGACGCCGACAGCAAAATCGATCACCTCGCCCGCCGCCAGCGACAGATTCTGGCTGTAGGAGCCGAAGACAGTCCCCGTCGGCTGGTCGGTGGGGCTGTTGGCAGTGTAGAGCTGGGTCCCATTGTCCAGGATGTGGACGTCGGTCCCGCCGTAGTCGAGGACGATGAACGTTGCGTCAAGCGCGTAACTCCCCGCGCTGGGCGCCGTGAAGCGATAGATGCTGAATTCACCATTTTGCCCCGGATGAAAGCCAGCCGTGTGGGCGGGATGAACATAGATGCCGCAGTCGATCGGGCTGCCGGTCGGATTGTCGAAGACCGCGGGAGCGCCCAAGGATTGCACAACCGAACTCCTCCAGAATGGGCGATCGCCTCCGCACGAAGTGGTACCGTTCTGGTCATAGAGAACCAACGCCGGCACCGTCGGAGGCGCGAGGACGGGGGCGAACCCGTAGGACCAGGGATCGTTGGGATTGGACGCCGTCGAGAAATCTGACGCGATGTCGTAGCTGGCCGCCTGGGCCGTGGCCGCGGTGCCGGCAATTGCGGCAGCGAGCACCAGAGCATAAAAGATCTGCCTTCCCATGGGACACCCCTTGGTAGGTCGCATGATAGCGCGCAGACGCTACTAACATCATCGTAGTGCGGGGCGCAGATCGGCGCTACGTTCCAAAGAAGGATTTTGGAACTATCGGAGAGGATCGCGCCCGGGCACCCCCGACGGCGAGTTCCATAGCCCAAGCCGGAGTGATCGCGGACTTAGGCTGGGAGGGCGGGAAGAGATCGAACACGCGTAGCAGGAGAACGCGCGTTCGTGTCGAATTGCGCACGCCACCAAAAAGCCGGCGGCGAAATCGGCACCTACAACACAATATTCCGCGGGCCTACCGAGGCGGTGAGGGGGAATAATGAGACGCCTTCTGGTTGCCCTGTCCTTGCTCACCATCATGTTCTGGGCCTTTCCCCGTTTCGCCTACGCGGATTGCACCCCGCAGTCCTGCGACCAGTACGGACGCAACCAGGACATCGGCGGCGGCAACGCCCCGGCCGCGGGCGAACCCACCGGGGGGTCCGGCGGCTACTCCGGTGAAAAGAACGGGAACCACGAGGAGCATGACGGGGAAGAGGAGCACGGCGAAGGAAAGAACCACGACGGAGACCACAGCGATGGGCACGAGCACCACGGGGATCACGAGAACGGTCACAGCGCCGACCACGAACATGACGGCGGCCACCCAGGCCACAACTGAAGCCGTCAAGCCCCGCCTGGCGGTCTAGAAACCGAGAGCGTCACCGATTCTGGGGCAGGAAGACCGTTTCGTTGAAGAACGACGCCGGGGATCGGTGCATCGAAGTTGGAACCTGCTCCTGGACCGCGATCGCGACCGCCGTCGGATGCGGGCTGCTTGCCGGCAGCAGGCTGATGGAGACGCCGGCCACATGGGTCCCAATGACCGCGTACGGCTCGAGCGCGGGCGGGGGCCAACTGGTGACCGGAAAGGTTGTGCTCGGATCGCACCGCAGCCGTAATTCACCCGTCTGCGTGTCCCGCCACAGGTACAGCGTCGCCTGCCAGTTCGGCGCGCCGTCGATGAGCTGAAACGTGCCCCCGCAGTCGGTATCTCTGGCGGTGACAAACCCGATACACCCCTCAAACGCGCCGGAGCACCCCGCCTCGGCCGGATAGACTCTCAACCGCCCATAGGCCGACGTCGTCTCGTGCAGCGCGCGGGCCACCCGATCGAGGGCGAGCCGGGTATCCTGCTGAGCCGACAGCCGGTCGTTGATGGCCCGGGAAAGCACGAACGTCGGTCCGTACAGGTGGTAGATCGCCAGGACGACAAATCCGAACAGGGCCAGGGCGACGATGACATCCACCAGGAGATATCCCGCTGCGCCCGATCCCCGCCTCATGGCTGGACCTTCGATCACTGAGGCGTCAAGTCCTGGCGGTCGAGACGCGGGTGGCGGTCGCGATCCCGGTCACGATGAGCAAGGTCCCTGCGATCAGTTGCGCGGTGAGCGGTTCGCGAAGGGCCGCGACCCCCAAGAACAGGCCGAAGATCGGGAACACGTACGTCACGATGGTGGCGCGCGTGGCGCCCCACGCGTTGATGAGATAATAGTAGAGCAGGTACGCGACGCAGGAGCCCAGCAGGCCCAACCAGCCCAGGGCGAGCCACGTGCCCGGCAGGTGAGGAAGGCGCGGCGGCCACTCGGCGACCGGCACGGCGAGCCAGAGCACGGCATCCGCCATGAGCACCGAGGCCGTGGCCTGGACCACCACCGGCTGGCCGCGCAGGGCAGCCCGGGCGAACGTTGCCGCCACCGCGTAACTGCATGAGGCCGCCAGCACGGCCGCCTGTCCCCAGGTACTCTCCAGGGCCGCCGGCGCTCTCAGATCGCGGCTCATCAGGACGACGACGCCCACAAACCCAAGGGCCAGGCCCGCCGCGCGCCGCGGGGTGATCTTCTCATCGCGCAGCCAGAAATGGGCAATGATCAGCGTGAACAGCGGCGTTGACCCGTTGAGGATGGCGGCGAGGCCGGAGGCGATCCGGATCTCGCCCCACGAAATCAACGCGAAGGGCAGCGCGGTGTTGAGCACGGCGAGCCCCAGGAAGCGGACCAGCAGGCTGCGGTCGCGGGGGATCGCCTGCCCCGTCATCCACGCAAGCGGGAGCAGGCCCAGGAGGCCAAAGAGGAGCCGATAGGCCGCGAGCGTGACGGGGCCGATCTCCGCGACGGCGATCTTGATCCACAGAAAGGACGATCCCCAGATCGCCCCCAGCAGCCAGAACGCGCCCCACTCCCGCAGTCTCATCTGGATCACGTTCCCCCCGCGAACCCCGCCACGGCCATGATGCTTGGAGGCTACCGCACCCTCGGGGGGACGTCTATCCGGTCCGGCACATCGTACTCACGTCATCATGATCGCGGGGTCAGGGCGCCGGGTCCAGGGGACGAAGACCGACCTCGTCGAGGTGCCGGAGCAAATCCGCGGGATCGTCGTAGACGCGGTACGCCCCCGCGGCCTCGAGTTCGTCGCGGCCGTAGCCGCCCGAGAGCAACCCCACGCCGAGCGCCCGCGCGCGCCGCGCCGCCAGCAGATCCCAGACGCTGTCACCCACCACGACGCAGCCCTCCGCCGGCACGCCGAGGCGGCGCGCCGCGAGCAGGAAGAGGTCCGGATCGGGCTTGGCGCGCGCGACGTCGTCTCGAGTGATCACCGGCGCGCCCCCGGGGACGCCCAGCGCGCCGATCGCCCCGTGCGCCGTGGCCGTGCGGCCGCTTGTCGCGATCGCCCACGGCACCCCGCGGCGGGTCAGCGTCTCGAGCAGGTCGACGGCCCCGGGCAGCGGCCGCACCCGATCCGCGAGCTCCGCGTAGGCCCGTTGGTGATCCTCCTGCACGGCCTGGAGCTGGGCGGCCGTCAGGCGGTGGCCGAGCTCGCGGGCGAGCGCGTGCACGAACAACCCGCCGCTCATCCCGATACGGCGGTGGATGCGCCAGACGGACAGCGCGACCCCCGCGCGCTCGAGCGCGGAGTGCCAGGCGATCACGTGGTAGTAGACGCTGTCGACGAGCGTCCCATCGAGATCGAATACGAACGCGATCTGCTCGTCCGGTCCATCGCCCGCTCCCCGGCCCGCGGCCATCGGTTCCTCCCCGTCTCCCGGGAGCCCCGGGATGCCACGCCTCGCGCCATCGGCGCGGCGCTTTGCCAGGCTAACGCGCGCAGTGAGAGGGCGATTCCGCCGCGCATGAAGGAACTCCCTTCGCGGCCCAAAAGATACGTCGGGTCAGATGGCGAGGACGCGAGCAGGCATCCGAGCACCGTGAACGCCATCCTGGAGGGCGTGTGGCGGCGCGTCCCCAAGCCTGATCGGACCAACGCCGGGATGTGGGCGATCGGCGCGGGCCACGCGATGACGCATGCGTACTCCGCGGCGTTCTACGTGCTGCTGCCGTTCCTGGCCCGGGACCTGGGCCTGACCTACAGCCAGGTCGGCCTGATCATCGCGGTCCGCCAGTTCATGAGCACGCTGGTGAACCTGCCGGCCGGCGTGATCGTGGACACCCTGGGCAGGCGCACCCTGTTCATGAGCCTGGCGCTGGCATGGGCCGCCCTCCCCTACCTCCTCATCGCCGCCACCTCGAGTTACCCGCTCATCCTCGCGTGTATCGGACTGGTGGGCATCGGCAACTTCCTCTGGCATCCGGCGGCGATCACCTCGATCTCCGCGATGTACCCGACCCGCCGCGGCTACGGCCTGGCGCTGCACGAGCTGGGCGCAAACCTCGGGGACACCCTCACGCCGCTGGCGGCCGGGCTGCTGCTGGCGGCGCTCACCTGGCGCAACGTCCTCGTGGTCACCGTCGCCGCGGGCCTGCTCCTGACGCTGGTAATCATGCGGATGATGCCGTCGCCGCGCCCGACTACCTGCGGGGCCTGCGGGTGCTCGTCCGATCCGGCCGCCTGCTCGTCCTGGCGATGGTCTCGGGGATCCGCGCGATGACGCAGCTCGGTCTGAGCACGTTTCTGCCGCTGTACCTTTCGAACGAACTTCACGTGCCGGCCGCGCTGCTGGGCCTCTACCTGGCGATCGTCCAGGCGTCCGGGATGGTCGCCACCCCCATCGCCGGCGCCCTCTCGGACCGCCTGGGACCGAAGCGGGTCGCCACCACGGGGATGTTCACGACGAGCGTGGTCATCCTGGGGTTTGCGGCGCTCAATCTGGGAACGGCGTTTGTCGCGGCGCTTGCCCTCCTGGGCTTCTTCGTGTATTCAATGCGCCCGGCCATCTTCCGCTGGGCGATCGGCGTCGTGCCGCGCGAATACGAGGGAGCGGCCGTGGGCATCCTGTTCACCACCCAGGGTCTGCTCCCGACCGCGATGCCGCTCATCGGAGGGTACCTCGGAGACCACTACGGGCTCCTGTCGATCTTCTACGTGATCGCCGGGACCGTGCTGGTCGCGAACCTGGTCCTGCTGTTCGTGCCGGACGTCCGGCGCCCTGCGCCCGTCGAGCCGGGACGGGCGGCGTCATGATCCCGGCCGCCTTCCGCGGGCGGGTGTCGCCGCCGCCGCGGCTCAGCGGAGCATGATCTCCAGCCGGCGGTTGGCCTTCCCCTTGTTCTCGGTCTTGGTGATCGCCAGCCCGCCGATTTCGCCGGTGCGGGCGACGTGCGTGCCGCCGTCGGCCTGGGCGTCGAAGCCCTCGATCTCGATGACGCGCACCTCCGTGATCTGAGGCGCAAGCCGGACGTTCGCCAGCCGGGTCAGGTCGGACCGCTCGAACTCTTCGCGGGACACGAACCGCACCCGGATCGGCCGGTCCTCCGAGATGATCCGGTTCGCCTCCGCCTCGATCGCCGCCACGCGCTCCTTGCTCAGGTCCTCCAGCGCAAAGTCCATCCGCGCCCGATCCGGATAGATCGCCCCACCGGTCACCAGCGCGCCGAACAAACGATACACCGCGCCGACCAGGACGTGCAGACCGGAGTGGTGGCGCATGATGGCGTAGCGACGGTCCCAATCAACCCGGCCGCGCACCGCACCACCGGCCGCCGGCCCCTCCAG
>VBAN01000262.1:0-1474 GCA_005882445.1 Candidatus Segetimicrobium genomatis
GAGCTGATGGTTCCAGGCGTCCGTCATGGCCTCGCGCGCCCCGGAACCGTTCAGCCAGATGTAGTCCCAGCGCGGGATCTTGGCGAGCTGGTCCGGCGTCACCGGGATCAGCCTGGCGACCTCCGGGCTGATGCTCACCTGGCTGTTGGCCGGCGTCCAGTAAAACTTTTCCGCCCACTTCTTTTGCACCGGCGCGCTCAGCCAGTAGTTGATGAAGGCGTAGCCCAGGTCTTTGACCTTGCTCCCCGCGGTGACGTTCATGTCCTGCTCGAACATCCCGCAGTAGCCCTCCTTGGGCAGGACCCACGCCACCGGGAGACCTTTGGCTTTCATCAACGCCCAGTCCGGGGAGTCGATCATGCCTACCTCGACTTCGCCCTGCGTCATCATGGTCAGTTCGGTCCCGCTGAAGTCGACCTGCCGCGCCTGGCAGAGGTGCGACGCGATCCAGTCGATCGCCGGCTTCCAGCTCTTGTAGTCTCCGCTGATGGCCTGGGCCATCTTCATCACGTGCTGGGGCTCGCCCGAGTTGCCGATGCTGAAGATCGCCGTCTTGGTTCCGTACTTGCCCAGATCAAACCATGACCTCGGCGGGTCCTTCACCAGATCCGTGCGGTACGCGATCCCGAGGGGGCCGACGAGCCCCAGCACGCCGACGTCGTTGGGCTGGCGCAGCGCTTTGGGGACATACCTGAGGTTCGGCACCTTGTCCATGGGCAGGGGGGTGAAGAACCCCTGCGCGCGCAGCTGCGCCAGATAGGTCTCGTTGGTGACGAAGATGTCGTAGGGTGGGTTGTCCTTGCCCGCCGCCTGCATCTTGGCAAACCAGTTCTTGGAAAGCCCGATCGCGAGCTCGACCTTGGCGCCGGTCTCCGCCTCGAACTGGGGGATATGCTCGTCGATCATGAACTGCTGCCAGGTTCCGCCGAAGCTGGTGACAACGAGCGTTTGGCCCTTGAAATTCTGGGAGGGGACCGCCGCGCCGGCCGGCCGAGGCCTCCCGAAGGCGATCGCGGCCGCCGAGGACGCGCCCAGGCCGAGCAGCAGCAGCCGGCGGATCGCCTCTCGACGGGTGAGCCGGCCGTCTCTCCACGCGGCCACGATCCTTCTCACTGCCGGGTCGTGCGCCGGTCCGTCCTCGCTCATGTGTCCGCCCCCCGCATCCTCCGAGACCTCTCTCCGGCCTCGATAGTTTGGCCCCTTCCGCGCAACCTCCTTCAGGACGCCGCGCCCGGGGCGCGCGCGGAGGTCCGCAGCGGCTACCCCCGCAGCCCGGCGAAGAACTCGCGGAGCAGCGCGCCGCATTCGGCCTCGCGGACGCCGCCCACCACCTCCACGACGTGATTGAATCGGGGATCGCGCAGGACGTCCACGACGCCGCCGGCCGCCCCGGCCTTCGGATCGGACGCGCCATAGACCAGCCTGGGGACGCGGGCCTGCACCAGCGCCCCCGCGCACATCACGCACGGCTCCA
>VBAN01000262.1:1531-3885 GCA_005882445.1 Candidatus Segetimicrobium genomatis
CCGGACCACGACCGCCCCCACCGGCACTTCCCCCAGACCGGCCGCGGACGCCGCTTCCGCCAGGGCCTCGCCCATGAACGCCGCGTCGCTGCCGTCAGCCTCGTTCCGGACGGCGCCGTCACCGTCCGTCATCTCGGGACGGTCACTCCTCCCCGGGGGGCAGCGGGGCGCCTTCGGCCGGAAGCCGCAGCCCCTGCAGCGCATTCAGAATGGCCGCCGCCGCGGCGGCGAGCTTGCGCGGACGGTCCGGGTCGACCAGTTCGTCCTCTTTGAGCATGATGCTTGACTGCACCCGGGCGCTGTAGACCGGTGGAGCGTCCTCGGTGGAAAAGTGCTGCTGCAGGCTGATGCTCGGCACGCCGGGGTCGTTGGAGACGGGGACGATCGCCCGGCGCAGGCCCACCACATCGGGGGGCACGAGGAGGCGGTCCATCATGATCTCGGTGACCAGTTCGCCGAACACCTGGACTTCCTCGTGCACCGTCTTGGAAAACTCCACCCCCTCGTCGTACTCGGCGATGTGGCGGCCGAAGGACAGCGCGTCGACGAGGAACCGCAGTTCCGCCCACGGCCAGGCAAATGTCCGGGGGCTCTCCGTCGGCGGTTCGCCTTCCAGGTGCACGACGTACCGGTACTCGCGGCTCATGTGATCCACGTCGACCAGAAAGGCATAGCCGGAGACGACCAGGTGATTGTCTTCGAGCGCCTCGGTCAGCCGGCCGGCAAACTCGTGGAACGGGTCGTGGTAATCAAGCCGGCCCGACACGCGTCACCGATCTCCCGAGGAAGACGCGCTGCCGGCGCCGCGGATCGCGGCGTCGCGCATCCCCTGCAGCTGGCCCTGGCACGTCCGCAGGAGCAGGCGCGGCAGGCTGTCCATGAACATCGTCGCCCCGAGCGCCCGGTAGGTCCGCACGTCATCGGCGGTCAGGGCGAGGATCCCCACCGGGACCCCGGCCTCGCGGCCGGCGCCGAAGATCCTCCGGATCGCCGCCTGGACATCCGGATGAGACACCGCTCCGGTGTGCCCCAGGCTCTGGGAGAGGTCGGACGGTCCGACGAACAGCACGTCCACGCCGGGGGTCCGGGCGATCGCCTCGACGGCCTCGAGGCCCCGCCGGGTCTCGATCTGGAGCACGCTGAGTGTGGCGGCGTTGCTGGCCTTGACGTGGTCCGGGAGCGCCACCTTCCCCCACCAGGCGGCCGCGGTCGCCCCCGCGAGGGACCGCGTGCCGGCCGGGGCGTACTTCGTGGCCGCCACCGCGGCGGCCGCCTGCTGCGGCGACTCGATCTGCGGGACCATCACCCCCACGCAGCCGACGTCGAGGGCCCGCAGGATCGTCTTCGGATGGTCCTCCGGTACGCGCGCCAGCGCCGGCACATTGACCACGCGGCAGGCGCGCACGAGACCTTCCAGGACGTGAGGGGTGACCGGACCGTGTTCCATGTCCAGCAGGAGGAAATCATACCCGGCGAGCCCGGCGATCTCCGCGACCTCCGGCGACGGCAGCGGCATGATCGTGCCGAGCACCGGCTCGCCGCGCTGGAGCCGTTCCTTCAGGGAAGTGGCGGTCATCGCACGCTCCTCGAGCGGGGATACGCCGGAAGAGTTCCATCCGGACCGCCGAAATTCCCCTCCGGTGCTCCGTTCTTCGCGTCGACCGGATGCGGCGCGGGGAAGCCTACGAATTGCCGATCAGCACCCCGGCGAGGAACACGAGCATCCCGCCCACGATGACCTGGAGAAACGAAAGCCAGAAGCTCATGGCGAAGTACCGGTTGCGGATGAAGGCGATCGCCACCAGCTCGATGCGATCGTCCCCCGGACCGCGGGATGCCCGCGGCCGGTGAGCTTCCCGGTGTCGGAGAGCGCCTCCGCGAAGCCCATGCTGATCCCGGCGCCCAGCGCGGCGGCCCCGCCGATCAGAAACGCGGTGTGCGGATTGCGCGTCGCAAACGCGCTGGCGAACAGCGGCGCCAGGGTGGAGATCGACCCGTCCATCAGCCCCAGCAGCGCAGGCTGCACCACCTTGAGCAGGTACCCCGATCCCTGTGCCTCGTGGCTCCCCGCGAGGTCACCGGCCACCTGGCGGCCCGCCGCCATGACCTGTGCCCGGAGCCCTTCGGGAACCGGCATCAGCGTCCTCCCTTGTGCAGTCGGTGATGTCGCGCCCGCTGGCAGCGGGGACAGAGGCCGTGCAGCTCGAACCTCACCGCGGACACGTGGAATCCTGCGCGGGCCGCCGCCCGCCGCTGCAGCGCCTCGAGCTCCCCGTCTGAAACGTCGATGACCTGCCCGCACCGGCCGCAGACCAGGTTGACGTGCACACCCGCCTGACCGTCGTAGCGGCGGA
>VBAN01000263.1 GCA_005882445.1 Candidatus Segetimicrobium genomatis
AGAGCCGCGAGCTGCTCGACGTGCTGCAGAGCAGCGCCGTCGAGGAGCACGGCTACTGCCAGCACTGCGCGCGCGCGCTGTTCAAGGTGATCGGCAGGAGTTTCTAGTGAAGATCCACCGAGGGCGGATCGCCCAGCACCAACACGATCAGCACCTGCGCGAGTACCTCAAGCAGAACCTCAACGAGCTGATCCAGCAGAAAGAGCTGATCATCGACGGCAAGGTCAAGACCCAGATCGCCACACTGGATCTGCCGACCCTAAAGTTCGCGGAGGAGACCCAGTTCCTCGCCCAGGGGGCGGGAAGCGGGGCCGGGGGCGCCGGCGCGGGCGGGCAGGGCGCCGGGGACGAGCGGATCCAGGCGCTGGGCGGGCTGATGGGCGGCGACCACCACGGCAAGGAGCTCCGGGTCGAGCTGGACTTCGACGAGTTCGTCAAGCTCGCGCAGGAGGTGCTGCTGGAAGAGATGCGGCTCCCAAACTTTCACGAGCCGGCCCGCTGGGGCGAGGTGGAGAGCCAGGACATCCCGGAGCTGGACGATCTGGATCGGATCGGCCTCCGGGCAGACCTCAACCTCGAGGAGACGATGGTCCAGAGCCTGTTCCGCAACGCCCGGGAGCGCGGGGCCCTGGACTACGACGTCGATGTGCAGCAGGACGCCTGGTACTTCATCGAGGACCCGACGACGTTCCAGAACAACCGCTCGGTGGAGGTGTACGTCCTCGACGTCTCCGGGTCGATGCGCGGGGAGTACCTGTCGTTGGTCCGCAAGACGATCTTCATCCTCTGGCACTATCTGGAGCGCCGGTATCCGACCAATCTCCGCCGGTACGTGGTCTTCCAGGACGTCGCCGAGGAGAAGACCCGCGACGAGTTCTTTTGCGTGGAGTCGAGCGGCGGGACCCACATCAGCACCGGGTTCGAAAAGGCGGTCGAGCTGCTCGAGGGCGCCGGGGAGTACGACAAGTTTCTCTTCATGTTCACCGACGGGGAGACGAGCTCGGGGGACTTCGACCTGGCCAAGAAGCGGTTCGAAGAGGCCCGGGGGGCGTTCGACCTGGTCATTTACGGGCATGTGAACCCGGGGGGCCGGGGGATCGGCGGCTTCAGCGAGTATGTGCAGGAGGCCGCCAAGACGGGCGAGGGCGCCACGTTTGCCAACCTGATGGACCTGGAAACGATCCGGGCGGCGATGCGGGATTTCCTCGCGTTCTTCGACGCGCAGGCCGCCCGGCGCTACGCCGGCACGGCGCGGCGGTAGGCGGGGAGACGGGACCATGATCGGCGAGTATCAGACGGTGATCCGCGAGCTGGAGGATCTGGCCCGCGACCGCGGGCTGGCATTCGATCCGGTCGTCTTCCAGATCACCGACAGCGACGAGATCGCCGAAGTCGCCAGCATGGGCCTCCCGAACCGGTTCAGCGGGACCTACAAGGAGCTGGTCCTCCAGCAGAGTAAGGAGGTCTTCAGCATCCTCGAGCTCGTCCTGAACACCGCGCCGTCGCACGCCTTCCTGCGCAGCGCCAACACCTATTTGCAGAACGTGCTGGTGATCGCCCACGTGCTCGGCCACGCGGATTTCTTCGCGAACAACCACTGGTACCGCAAGTCCAACAAGAACATGCTGAACCTCGCGGAGCAGCACGCCCGGATGATCCGGTCCTTCGAAGTCCGTTACGGCCGGGAGCGGGTGGAGAAGCTGCTCGATGCGCTGCTCACCGTGGCGACGTCGGTGAACGCGTTCGAGCGGAGCGGCCCGGAACTCAAGAAACGGCTGATCTACTATCTCG
>VBAN01000264.1:0-1283 GCA_005882445.1 Candidatus Segetimicrobium genomatis
TCCCGATTCGCGCGGCGATATACGAAGCCTCCCCGCCCGTGTCGAGGCGAGGAATCGCGCGAAAATCGGCTTCCCGGGCCACGTATTCCCGGGAATCACGGATGCCACTGAGGACTTCAATCACAATGGGAGCGGCGATCGCAGCCTCCCCTGCAGCCAACGCTCTGCGAACAGCCTCGACGATCCGCGGATCGGGCTTTGGCCGCAAGTAGGCGATCCAAACCGAAGAATCGATAAGCCGGAACGGCACTACCGGCCCTCACGCATCCCGCGGATATCCGCAGGAGTCCACCGAATCGTGCTTTTCCCCGCAGCTTGCGCCAAGTTATCGGCTCGGCGGCGGCGGACGAACTCCCGCAATGCGACCTCGACGGCCTCGCGTTTGGTGCGCACTTTCGCGAGCCGGCGGGCTTCGTCGAGGAGTTCTTCTTCGATGTCCAGCAGCGTTTTCGCCATCGAATCCGCCTCCCTCCCAGATCAACTGTCCCCTCAATTATATATCTCATAGACATATATGGTCAAGATATACCATTGTTGAACGGGAGCGGTGGACTGTTCGGATAGCGCGCCCAGCGAAAGATTATTGCGGCTCTCCCTCCCTCTTCTCAAAGGTCAACTCGAGAACCATGAGGACTTGCTGCACCGCCGGATTCGAGGGGAGCGGCTGGACCCGCTCCGTCGCCGCGAAGCCCGCGCATGCATACAACGACATCGCCTGATGGTTGGTGCCGGTCACCCAGAGCTGAAGGCGCCTGGCACCGCGTCCGCGCGCCCACCGGACAACCGCGTCCACCAATGCCCTCGCGATGCCCGATCGACGCCGTGCTGGGTCGACCCACATCGATATGAGTTGCGCGATCTCCGGCTGATCTTGGAGGACGAACACGCCCGCCATCCCGTACCAGCGTGTGTCCTGTTCGGCAACAAACCTCGCGCGCGCGTCAGACGAGGCCTCTTCCGCGGCCACTTGATCCTAGTCCTCTTTTGGACGCGCCTGCTCTTCGGCAAGCGTCGAGCCAAACGCCGTCGGAGCGTCGGCCAGCGCTCTCAGCCGGAGTTCCCGGAGGCGCAGGCCTTCCTCCGCGCGGATGCGTCGGATGTTCACGAAACACCATTATAATCCGCCGGCGGCCCGCCTCTTCTCGGGCGAATGAGTCGTTCGAATCCTCCTTTTGAAGGATGGGTTCGCCTCGAACGGTCATCTATCCTGAAAGAGAGGTAGCGCAGTGCCTGGAGGCTGAACATGAAGCGAGAGTCAGCTCCTCGTTCCTCGCCCGCCGGCA
>VBAN01000264.1:1485-3031 GCA_005882445.1 Candidatus Segetimicrobium genomatis
CTTCCTTAAGAATCCCACCGCCGACGTGAATTCCAACCCGAGCGATATTGTGCGCTTTATCCCATCGAGACCAGGTGACCCAGGCTCGGGCTGGATGGTCTTTTACTCTCCTCTGTCTGCCGCGGATCCGGTAAGCGATTCATTAGCGGACGGCGCGATTTACCACCCCTTTTACCAGCTTACGACAACGATAAACGAGGTTGGCCCAGAGGGGGCCAATTACGCATCATACACGCCCAACTGTGGCGGGGTGTCCTTCGATCCTGGCTGCGGACCGAGCTCCGGGATTACCTACCAGTTCTTCAGCGACGGCCCCATTACGACTATTTCACCCGTTCCCGAACCGTCCAGCCTGCTCCTCCTAAGTCTCGGTCTCGCAGGCTTCAGCGGCATCGCTCGCAGGGGACGCACGCGAACGAATCAGACGATTTGACCGGTCATTAACGAGAAACCCCGCGTCAGAAGGCAGGGTTTTTCCCGCCGCCCAGGTATCACTCACGCATGCCTGTAAAGGTCGGACTGGTGGGAGCCGGCGGGATGGGCCGGCGGCACCTCGATGTGCTGGCCCGCGATCAGCGGGTCCGGATCGTCGGCGTCGCCGATACGGTGGAGGCCACCGCGCAGTCTACGGCCCAGGCCTTCGGGGCCCGGCCGTGCCGGACCCTGTCCGAGCTGGCCGATCTGAAACCAGACGCGGTCTACGTCACCCTGCCGAACCGCTACCACGGGGCCGTGGTGCTCGAGGCCCTCGACCGCGGGCTGCACGTGTTCTCGGAGAAGCCGATGGCCACGACGCTGGAGGAGGCCCGGCGCGTCGCCGCGCGCGTGCGCCTCTCCGGCCGCGTGTATCAGATGGGCTTCAACCGCCGCTTTGCCCCGGCCTACCGCTTCCTCCGGGGCGAGATCGCCGCCGGGTTCATCCCCTACTCTGCCCACGCCAAGATCACCGACGGCGACATGCTGACGCCGTCCTGGTACATCGACCCGGCGCTTACCGGCGGATTCCTGTACGACTGCGCCGTGCACATGATCGACCTGGTGGGGTGGCTGGTCGGCCCGATCCGGCAGGTCGCCGCGCGCGGCCGGCGGAGCTGCTATCCCGACGAGGACGACATCGTCTTGATGCTGTGGTGCGAGGGCGACCGCCCCGCCGCCCTCACGACCTGCGGGCACGCCTCCTGGGCGAAGCCTACGGAGCGCGTGGAGCTCTTCGGCGATCACGCGCTGCTGGTGTCCGAAGACATGGACCGCGCGCGCCACGCGACCCGCGAGGCGCCCGAGCCGGCGTGGCGTCAGTTCGCGTCGCCCGATGACGTCACCGCGCAGGGGTATGTGGACGAGGATCGGGCGTTTATCGATGCCTGCCTGGGGGAAGCGCCGCCGCCCGTGACCGTGGACGACGCGTTTGCGAGCATCGCCGCCATCGACGCGGCCTACATCAGCCTGCGCGGCGGCGGCCGGCCGGAGTCGGTTTTACAAGAGTGACAGCGGACGAGAGACGAGACTAGGCCACACATGGGAGGGGACGCAATGAAAAAGCTCGGAG
>VBAN01000265.1 GCA_005882445.1 Candidatus Segetimicrobium genomatis
GATATAGGTGATCGCGGCGATGAGGCACCCGGCCATGATGATGGGCTTGCGGCCGATCCGGCCCGAGAGGGCGCCGAAGACCAGGAAGAACGGCGTGCCGATCAGAAGGGCGATGGCCACGACGATCGTCGCCGGCACCGTGGGCACCTTCGCGATGGTCTGCAGGAAATACAGCGCGTAGAACTGCCCCGTGTACCAAACGACCGCCTGCCCGGCCGTCGCGCCGAGGAGCGCCAGGATGATGGCCCCCCAGTTCCTGGCGCTGCCGAGGCTCTCGCGCAGCGGTGCCTTCGACGACTTGCCCTGCTCCTTCAGCCGGGCGAACAGCGGGGCCTCCTGCAGCCGCAGCCGGATGTACATCGCCACAGCCAGAAGCACGGCGGAGAGGAGGAACGGGATCCGCCAGCCCCACTGCCTGAAGCCGGCTTCGCCCAGCGACAGCCGGGTGATGAGGACGACCATCAGCGCCACGAAGAACCCCACCGTCGCCGTGGTCTGAATGTAACTCGTATAGTAGCCCCGCCTGCTGTCGGGCGCGTGCTCGGCGATGTAGGTCGCCGCGCCGCCGTACTCGCCGCCGAGCGCGAGCCCCTGGAGCAGCCGGAGGAGGACCAGCAGCGTGGGCGCGAGGATCCCGACCTGCGCGTACCCGGGCAGCAAACCCGTGAGGGTCGTCGCGATCCCCATGAGGCTCAAGGTCACCAGGAACGCGTACTTGCGCCCGACCAGGTCGCCGATCCGCCCGAAGACGATCGCCCCGAACGGCCTCACCGCAAACCCGGCTCCGAAGGCAGCCAGCGAGGACAGCAGCGCGGCTGTGGGGTTGCCCTTCGGAAAGAAATACACGGCGAAGAAGACGGCCAGGCTGCCGTAGATATAGAAGTCATACCACTCGATCACCGTGCCGGCCGATGCCGCCAGAATGATCTGCATGAGGCTCATCCCGGATGCTCGTCCGCGCGGCATCGCCATCGATTGTGCAGCCATAAATGATTCCCCCCTAACCTCTCGAGTAAGCTGCGCTTCCCCTCAGCAAATTCGGTGACCCAGATTCTCCAACGTGAATGCGGCTTCCTTGAGCCAGACCGGGCCAAAAACAACGGGTCCCCGGCGCTGCTGCGCCGCGGACCCGGCCGGCCTGGTGAAACGGACGATTACTTCACCGCAAGCTTCAGTTCCTTCGACGCCGTGAACCGGGGAACGGTGCGTGCCGGCACCTTCACGGGCTCACCTGTCTGCGGATTGCGGGCAATGCGGGCCTTTCGCTTGGAGACCTTGAACGTGCCGAACCCCGGGAAGCGCACTCGATCACCCTTCTTGAGGGTGCTCGTCAACAGCCCGGTCACCTCGTCGACGATCCGGCCACCTTCAGCCTTGCTCACCTTGAGCTTCTCGGCGAGCTTCGCCGCGTACTGTGCCTTCGTCATAGATCCCTCCCGCGTCGTATCAACTGGTCATCGGGACTAGTCTGTTCGGGGGAGGCGTGCCGTTTCCTTCTGGGAACCGTATATTATTTGGCCCCGGCAAGCCCCCCGGCCCTGCGGATCAGGCCGGATGGGGCGTACGGGCGGTCGTATGTTTCCGGGCAGCCTCGGGAAGCCTTCTTGGAGGCTCGGGGCCCGGCCCCCGCGGACGGCCGCAACCTCTGCTTGCTGTTGGTCCTACTCTGGCTTGGAGCCCCCGCAGGGGGCAACGGGAGAATCCGCGGGCGGCGCGAATCTTTCATGATGGGTGGCCGGCGGGCGCCCCAGGCATCGGGTCCATCCACGGGGCAGTCCGGCGCCGGCAGCCTACCATAGTGAGGAGGCGAGTCACAGATGCGAAGCACGGCGGCGGCAATCATGGTCGTGGTGCTGGCGGCCTTTTCCCTCCCGGCGTCTGCGGCCGATGTGGACGTGCCGGCAGGCACATCGGTGCCCCTCAAGTTTCTGGCCCCGATGGATTCCGCGAACGTCAAGGAAGGGACCTCCGTACAGTTTGAGGTGGCCGCCGACGTCGTGGTTGGTCGGTCGGTCATCTTTCGCAAGGGCTCCCCCGTGGAGGGGACCGTCACCGACGTCTCCCAGCCGGGCATCTTCGGGCAGAGCGCGCGCGTGCACATTGGGTTCATCAAAGCCACAGCCGCCGACGGGCGGCCGGTGGGGCTCTCCCCCCTCGACGTGACGCCTGAATCGATTAAACAAGTCAAGGACGTGGGGACGGCGGCCGGCTCGAGCGTCGCAGGAGCCATCCTGCTCGGACCGATTGGCATCGCCGCGGGGGCGTTCATTCACGGCGGGCAGGTGAGCATCCCCGCCGGGGCGGTCGGCATTGCCAAAGTGGGCGAGGCGTTCAAACTGGCCTCCCCTTAAGGCCATCTCCCTATACAGTCGCCGCCTAAAGGGGCGCGGCCGGGAGCGCTCCCGACCGCGACGGCGCTACAGGCACACCGCGCCCTGCGCGGAGGAGCCGACGAGGGCCGCGTACTTGGCCAGCGCTCCAGTGCGGTAGCGCGGCTCGGGCGCCCGCCAGGCGCGCAGCCGGGACTGCACTTCCTCAGCCGGAACTTCTAGGTCGAGCCGCCGCTTCGCGATGTCGATGTTGATCATGTCCCCGTCGCGCACCACGGCAATCGGTCCGCCGTTGGCCGCCTCAGGGGCGACGTGGCCGACCGAGATCCCGTGGGTCGCGCCTGAGAACCGTCCGTCGGTGATCAGGGCCACATCCTCCCCCAGCCCCTGGCCGAACAATGCGCCGGTCACGGCCAGCATCTCCCGCATCCCGGGCCCGCCCTTCGGTCCCTCGTTCCGGATCACCACCACCTGCCCGGGCGTGACACGGCGGTGAACCACGGCGTCAAAGGCATCCTCCTCGCGCTCGAAGACCCGGGCCGGTCCGCGGAACACGAGGCGCCGGACCCCGGCGGTCTTGATCACCGCGCCCTCCGGGGCCAGAGACCCGCTCAGGACGGCGAGGGTGCCCGTCGGCGAGATCGGCCGGCTCACAGGGCGCACGACGTCCTGCTTCTCGGGGCGCCGGACGCCGTTGAGGTTCTCGGCCATCGTCCGCCCGGTCACGGTCAGCGCCTGCCCGTGCAGGAACCCGCCGTCGAGCAGTTCTTTCAGAATGACCGAGACCCCCCCGACCTTCTGGAGGTCCGCCATGGTGTACCGGCCGCCCGGGCGCATGTCGGCGATATGCGGGGTCTTCCGGCTGATCCGGTCGAAGTCCGCGAGCGCCAGAGGCACGCCCGCCTCCCGGGCAATGGCCAGGAGATGCAGCACGCCGTTGGTCGACCCCCCGATGGCCACGAGGGTGGTGACCGCGTTCTCGAACGCATCCCGCGTGAGGATATCCCGGGGCCGCACGCCCTCGGCCAGAAGGCGCATCACGGCTTCCCCCGCCTCGCGGCACGCTTGGGGGCGGCCCGGATCCAGCGCGGGAATCGCGGCGCTGCCCGGCAGCGACATCCCGAGCGCCTCCACACACGAGGCCATCGTGTTGGCCGTGAACAGCCCGCCGCACGACCCCGCCCCCGGACATGCCACGCACTCGAGCCGGTAGAGCTCCTCGTCGGTCATCCGGCCCTCCGCGTGCGCCCCGACCGCCTCGTAGACATCGCCGATGGTCACATCCCGGCCATCAAAGCGGCCGGGCATGATGGTCCCGCCGTACAGGAAGACCGCCGGGACATTCAGGCGGGCGATCGCCAGCATCATCCCGGGGAGGCTCTTGTCGCAGCCGGCGATGGCGACCAGCGCGTCGAAGGCCTCGGCCACCACCATGAGCTCGACGGAGTCCGCGATGATCTCGCGGCTCACCAGAGACGCCTTCATGCCCTCGTGGCCCATGGCGATCGCGTCGCTCACGGCGATCGTCGTGAACTGGATGGGCGTGCCCTTCCCCGCCCGAACCCCCTGCTTGACCTCCTTGGCATCGGCATCGAGGTGGAGGTTACAGGGGGTGACCTCGTTCCACGAGGACGCGACCCCGACGAGCGGCTTCCGGAGGTCGTCGTCCCCGAGCCCGGTCGCTCTCAGCATCGCCCGATGGGGGGCGCGCTCCGGCCCCTCCGTGACCTGTCGCGAGCGTGTCCTCGGATCGGCGACCGTTCTGGCCATGATGCGTGAGCCTCCTGCGAATTCCCGCGGGCCCGGCAGACGTCCGGACATCCAGGTGGAATGCGGGCCCCTTCTGCGCACGTTCAATCGAGTCCTGCCCGGCGGCCGTAGGACTCGCCGGCGCGAGCGGCGAAGGCCGCATCACGCATGATCCGCCTCATCTGTCCCCACTGCAGTGTGCCGTTCCTCCGCCTGGCCCCGGCCGACGACGGCGAAGAAATCGTCTGTCCGCACTGCCGGCGGCCGTTCGTGCCCGACGAAGAGGAATGGGTAGATCCCGAGGACGACTGACCGCGGTCTGAGGCGATAGGATTTACGTCGCGGCTCCGGTCTCCCCCGCCGCCCGCGCCAGTTTCTGAAAGCTCCGCACTTCCCTGGGTGGATCCAGCTGGCGCCCGTACATGGTCCAGGAGACCTCCCCCACATAGACGTCGCCGCGCGAGTCCACGGCGATGCTGTGCGGCGCCACAAACCGCCCCGGCTCGGTCCCCGGCAGCCGGTCTCCCAGCCGGGCCAGCCGCTGATTGCGCAGCGTGTAGACTCCCACGCGCGCCCCCAGATTAGGGACGCCCGTGCTGACGGGGAGGCTCGGGCCCAGTTCTCCAACGTAGACGCGCTCGCCCCGGGGGTCTCGCCGGTCGATGAACAGCCCGCACGGCCGGTACAGGTTGTTCCACTGCGTCTCGAACGCGCCCTTGGGGTCGAAGACCTGGACGCGGTGATTCTCCCGATCCGCCACGTACAGGTATCCCTCGCGATCGATGCCGATGTTGTGGGGGAGATTGAACTGCCCCGGATCGGTGCCGGGCTCCCCCCAGGAGAAGAGGTGCTTGCCGTCCGGTGAGAACTTGTGGATGCGGGAGTTTCCGTAGCCGTCCGAGATGTAGAGCGAGCCGTCCTGCGCCACCGCTACATGCGTGCACCGGTTGAACGGCAGGCCGCTGCGGAGAGGCGCCGGAGCTCCGGGGACTCCGATGGTGAGCAGGACCGTTCCATCGAGCGTGCACTTGCGGACGGTGTGGTCGCCGTCGTCTGTGAGGTAGATCGTGTCGTCGGGGCCCATCGTCACGGCGTGGGGCCTCGTGAAGAGGCCCTCGCCCCAGGAGCCCTGGAAGCGCCCGTCACGGTCGAAGATGATCACGGGGTGGGCGCCGCGGGAGAACACAAAGACGCGGTCGCGGCGGTCCACCCCGACGCCGGAGACCTCCTGGAAGGACCACCCCTCGGGGAGCCCGGCCCAGTCCTCCACCACCTCGAAGAGATACTCGCCGCCGCCCACGCTCGTCACGGGTCACCTCACGCGGCGCTGGGGCGCGCCGAGGCCGACTGCGGCCGGCCGGATGCGGGCTTCCTCGCCCGAATGAACGCGCTCACGAACTGTCCATCGACGAGCGGAGCGACGGCCTCCGCATCGATCCCGGCGCGCGACAGAAATTCGCCCGCATCGGCAACCCGGTAGACTCGGGTCGGCTCCACGCCGATGGAGTCGAACCCCGCCTGCGCCAGTCCCTTCACGTACTCGCGCTCCTCCAGGGCTCCGGCCACACAGCCGACCCACAGCTCGAGGCTGCGCCGGAGAGCGGCCGGCACCTCTCCCCGCACCACGACGTCCGAGACGGCGAACCGGCCGCCGGGCCTGAGGACCCGGAACGCTTCCGCAAACACCCGAGGCTTGTCCCCCGAGAGGTTGATGACGCAGTTGGAGATGATGACATCGACCGAGTTGTCGGGAAGAGGAATGCGCTCGATCTCGCCCTTGAGGAACTCCACGTTCTCGACGCCCGCCTTCCGCTGATTCTCCCGCGCCAGCGCCAGCATTTCATCCGTCATGTCGAGCCCGTAGGCTTTGCCCGCGGGGCCAACGCGCCTCGCCGAGAGCAGCACATCGATCCCCCCCCCGGAGCCGAGGTCGAGGACCGTCTCCCCCGGGGTCAACTGGGCCAGGGCCGTGGGATTGCCGCAGCCCAGAGAGGCCTGCAGCGCTTCCGCCGGAAGCCCCGCCACCTGATCCCGCTCGTACAGGTTCGACGTGATCGGATCGGCGCTGCACGAAGACCCGCAACAGGCGGACCCGCAGTCCGCGCCCTCGCCCTGCGTGACCTGGATTGCGGCCCGCGCGTACTTTTTCTGCACCGCGTCCTTGATGTCCATCGGCCCCACCTCCCCGATCTCCCCCATCAACTCCTCTGGCTTCGCCCTTCACGCCAGACAACCTCGCGCGAACTCACCGCTCGGCTCCGCGTGCAGCACTCCGCATACAGGAACCCCAACAACTCGCGCAGCGTCTCGGTGTTCGCGGCGTACCGGAGGTACGTTCCCTCCCGCCGGACGGTGACCAGGCCTTCGTGCCGCAGCTTTTCCAGGTGATGGGACAGCGTGGAGTTGGGGATGTCCAGTTCGGTTTGGATCTCACCCACCACCAGGCCTTTGGGGTGGGCCGACAGCAGCAGCCGCACGATCCGAAGCCGCGCTTCCGTGCCGAGGGCCGAGAACAGGTCTGCGTAGCGGGCAGGGTCCTCAACGCCGGCCTTCTTCTTCGCTTCGTTCGTCGTCAAGGCGACGCCTCTTTTCACGGGTCGACCCTTTGCGGGTGTTAATTTGATATTAGCAGAAATACGAAACAATTTCAAGGACCCGTACAGGACCCGCGGGTCGCGGCCGGCGCAGCATCACGCCTCGCGGATTCTCTCGCCGTCGTGACGAGGGGATCATGGGATGGCAGTTCCACGGGCCGCAATGGATGGCCCGGCAGCCGAACAGCCAGGGTTTCATTGGATTGAACCTCGGGAATAATACCCGTGTATCTCGGGAGAAATACCCCCGAATGTCATGGAAAGACACTCCGGGGTTTTTTGATACAATAGTAGGGCCTTCCGTACGATAGAGGGGGCGCCATGGATTCCAGAACATACGTTCGGATTGCCGTGATCTGGCTCACCTTAATCGTCACCGCGGTCCCAATCCTCCCTCTGCTCCCCACGCGGCTGGCGGCTGAGGCCCAAAGCGTCGTTCCTGCGCCGCCACAAGTATACCTCGATACGACCTTCGCGCCTCCGTCGGGACAAACGGTCGCCGTCCCGGCCGGCGGCGACCTGCAGGCGGCCCTCAACAGCGCCAACCCGGGTGATACCATTACGCTGGTCGCGGGCGCGACGTACAAGGGACCGGTCACCCTGCCCGCCAAATCCGGCTCCGGGTGGATCTATATCGAGTCCTCGGCCCTTTCGAGCCTGCCGGCCCCCGGGAACCGCGCCTCACCCACGCAGGCCGGCCTGATGCCCAAGGTCCTCGCCCCCGGGTCGCCGGCGATCCGGACAGTCTCCGGCGCGCATCACTTCCGGTTCGTCGGGATCGAGTTGGCGCCGACTCCCGGCACGTTCGTCGAGAACGTCGTGAAGATTGGCTCAGGCGAATCATCCGCGGCGGCGCTCCCCAACAACATCGTGTTTGACCGGTGCTACATCCACGGCGACCCGACAGCCGGCAGCCGCCGCGGAATCTTGATGAATGGGGCCGGCATCGCCGTCGTCGATTCCTACATCTCCGGCTTCAAAGCGACCGATTTTGATGGCGGGTACGCGCTGCATGCATGGAACGGGACCGGTCCCTTCAAAATCGCAAACAACTACCTGGAAGCATCCGGGGTCAACGTGTTTTTCGGAGGAAGCGATCCGAGCATCTCCAATCTTGTGGCGTCCGACATCGAGGTCCGCGGCAATTACTTCTTCAAGCTGCTGTCATGGAGAGTCGGCGATCCATCGTTCGACGGCACACCGTGGCTCGTCAAGAACCTCTTCGAGCTCAAGGACGCCCAGCGGGTGCTGATCGACGGCAACATCTTCGAGAACAACTGGAAGCAGGCCGACCAGGACGGGTTTGCCATCGTCTTGACCCCGCGCAACCAAAATGGCGAGGCGCCGTGGTCGATCGTCCAGGACGTCACGTTCACGCACAACATCGTCCGCCACTCCACCGCGGGATTCCACATGCTGGGGTGGGACGACAACAACCCGAGCCAGCAGCTGCAGCGGGTGCTCATCCAGAACAATCTGATCTACGACATCGGAGCGTTCGGGAGCAACGGCGGCTCCGTGGGGCTGCTGATCCAACAGCGGGACGGCGTCGCGAACACCGTGATCGACCACAACACCGCCTTCCAGGACGGCGATCCGCTTTACGCGTCGGTGGGCAACGGGACGCCGAACACGGGGTTGGTGTTCACGAACAACGTCGGTGACGGCAACGTGACCGCCGCGGACTCCTCCGACCCGGCCTCTGCGCTCGCGGTGTCGTTCCCCGGCGCGGTGTTCACGCGGAACGTCCTGCTCGGCGGCACGGCCGCGGCATATCCCACCGGCAACTGGTTCCCGGCGGGGGCGACCCCGGTGGTCAACGCCTATTTCGGCGGGTCCGACTTCCATCTCGTCCCTGGGAGCCCGTACCAGAGCGCCGGAACGGACGGCAATAACGTCGGCGCCGATGTCGACGCGATCAACGCGGCGACGGCGAACGTCATTTCCGGTACCTCCTCCCCCGCGGCGCCTCCAATCTTGCTGATCACACCCTCGGCCCAGGATTTCGGGTCGGTGCCCGTGGGGGGATCGGCTGACCGTTGGTTCACGGTCATGAACTTGGGTGGGAGCACGGTCGGCGGAAGGGCTTCGAGCAGCGACCCGTTCGGGGTGGTGACCGGCAGCTCATTCGTCCTCAGCCCGGGTAGCAGCCAGACGATCGCCGTACGGTTCAGCCCCGTTTCAGGCGGCGGGTACGGGACAAGCGTCACCTTCACCTGGGACGGCGGGGCAGGCACGGCAGTCGTGACAGGGAATGCGACGCTGCCGCCACCGCCACCAGACATGCCGGGCAACAAGTAGGGGAACGCTTAAGGGCCGGTCCCGAGGGACGGGACCGGCCCCGCGGGTGCGCCCTTGAGGTGTCACCCGACCTGCTCAGGATTCCCGACCAGGTCACCCTTTTTATCTGCCCTCAGATCGCCCCCTGTTATGATAGAAACGTTCCCAGGCTCTGACAATAGTATAACGGAACTTTACTTATTGTCTTGCGACTTGACTCTTTCGGGTATTT
>VBAN01000266.1:0-1196 GCA_005882445.1 Candidatus Segetimicrobium genomatis
GATGTCGACATAATCCTGACTCGTATAGACGTCGGTGAACGCGACCGCATACGGCCACTGCCGGGGCCGAAAGCTTGTGCGGATGACGAGGGAGCGAAGGGCCACGCGTACCACGGCCTCCGCCACCAGTTTGGTCAGCGCGTAGTAGTTGCGGACGGGCCCGGGGGTATCGTCTTCCCGGTACATGCCTCGGCTGCCCTCGAAGACATAATCGGTCGAAATGTGCACAAGGAACACGCCGCGGGCCGCGGCGGCGCATACGATGTTCCGCGTTCCGTGCACGTTCGTCCGCCAGCATGCGTCGCGCTCGCGCTCGGCCGCAGCAACGTCGGTGAAGGCCGCGGCATGGATCAGGAGACCCGGACGGTATCGATCGAGCCCATGCTCAATCGCAGACACGTCTGTGATATCCATCTCCGACCGAGGCGGGGCAATCACATGGGGCACTAACTGGCGAAGCTCCGTTCCGAGTGTTCCCGACCCGCCGGTGAGGAGCACAGGCTCCCCGGTCACTCCCGGCTCCCCCTGTACACGAAGCTGTTGTCCGCGCGCTCCAGCGGGGCAAGCTGCGCGTCCCTGGGGGAGAGGATGGGCCGGTGGAGCGGCCAGGCGATTCCCAGTTCCGGATCGTTCCAGAGAATCCCGCGATCCAGCTCGGGCGCGTATTCCTCCGTCACCTTGTAGATCACGTCGGCTTCATCGCTGATCGCACAGAACCCATGCGCGAACCCCGCGGGGATGTAGAGCATCCGGCGATCTACAGACGACAGCGTGACGCCGACCCAGCGACGGTAGGTGGGCGAGCCCCGGCGGATATCGACCGCAACGTCGAAGATCGTTCCCCGGAACACGGTGACGAGTTTCCCCTGCGCCTTGGGGGGCTTTTGAAAATGCAGGCCTCGGAGCACGCCGCGGCTCGAATGGGAGTAGTTGTCTTTGACGAAGACGTCGGGAATCCCCGCGGCCGTAAATTCAGACCGCTTATAGGTCTCCAGGAGGAAGCCTCGCTGATCCTCCAAGGCCTGGGCGTGGACCAAGATCACCTCTGGAATCTCAAGCCGCGAGAATCGAAACGGCACGGCCCAGCCCCGCCCTCCTCCGGCGTCTCCGCCCGCTGTCTACCCTCGTCAATACCCACGAGGCATTCCACCCCGGACGTTTCCCCAGCAGACGGCGCCGGCCCGGGAAGCCCAGCC
>VBAN01000266.1:1224-3317 GCA_005882445.1 Candidatus Segetimicrobium genomatis
GGGAGCCGCGCCGCCCGCCCGGCGGGCGCAGTCCCGGCGCTCCCTGTCGCGTCCACTACCGGGGTCTTCCTGGGCACTATTCCGGACGGATGGAGCGGCGTCGAGCAGGTGCCGGCGGCCGAGGCTCGTAGATAGCCTGCGGGATGCTCGGGCCCAGAGGGGGTCGCGAAGGGCAATGAAGGACCTGAAGGGTCTTGTCCTCTGCGGCGGGCGGGGGACGCGGCTTCGGCCGTTGACCTATACGAGCGCAAAGCAGCTGATCCCCGTGGCCAACAGGCCGATCCTCCACTTCGTCCTCGATCAGGTCGCGGAGGCGGGGATCCGGGAGGTTGGCATCATCATCTCGCCTGAGACCGGCGCGGCGGTCCAGGGAGCGATCGGCACGGGAGAGCGCTGGGGGCTGCGGGCGACCTACATTACCCAGGACGCGCCCAGCGGGCTGGCCCATGCGGTCCTGACCGCGCGTCCGTTCCTCGAGGACAGCCCCTTCCTCATGTTCCTGGGCGACAACCTGATCCAGGGCGGCGTGCAGGCGCTCCGGCGGCGATTCGACGGCGGCCGGGCGGATGCGCTGATTCTCTTGAAGGAGGTCGCCGATCCTCGCCAGTTCGGGGTCGCCGTGCTCAACGGCGACGGCAGCGTCCACGCGCTCGTCGAGAAACCCGAGACCCCTCCCAGCAACCTGGCGCTCGTCGGCGTCTACCTCTTCCGTCCCGGCATCCACGAGGCCATCGCGCGCATCCGGCCGTCTGCCCGCGGGGAACTCGAGATCACCGATGCCATTCAGGAGCTGCTGCGGGCGGGAGGCCGGGTAGAGACCGTGCGCCTCGAGGGCTGGTGGCTGGATGCCGGAAAGAAGGACGACCTGCTGGAGGCCAACCGGGCCGTGCTGGATGAGTTCACCCGGCGGGAGATCCTGGGCACGGTCGGCGACGAGTGCACGATCACCGGGCGGGTGGAGATCGGGCGCATGACCACGGTGGAGCGGAGCACGATTCGGGGACCTGCCGTCATCGGCGAGCGATGCCGGATCGAGGGCGCCTTTATCGGCCCCTACAGCGCGATCGGAGACGGCACCGTCGTCGCGCAGAGCAGCATCCAGCACTCGGTCGTCCTCGACGGCTGCCGTCTCGAAGGGATCGACCGTCTCGAGGACAGCGTGCTCGGGCGCGCGGTGACCATCACGAGGGCCACCAACGGGCCCAAGGCGCTCCGCGTGTTTGTGAGCGACGACTCGAAGATTTCCCTCTGACCCTCCCGCGGCAGGCCCGCGCGATGTCCCGTCGAACCACAGGGGGACACCATCGCGCGGAGGGCATGGGATGGCAGCGTTGTCCGTCATCGTCCCCACCTACAACGAGGCCGAGAATATCAACCGGCTCGTCGAGCGCGTCCACACCGCGCTCGCGGGAACCGACTATGAACTCATTGTCGTCGACGACAGCGTGGATGGCACCGAGCAGGTCCTGGCCGATCTGGCGCGGTTCACCCCCTGGATCCACGTCTTCCACCGCGGGGGGCGTCGGGGCCTGGCCTCCGCGGTCGTCGATGGCATCGCCGCCGCTCAGGGAAGCGTGGTGTGCGTCCTCGACGCCGACCTTCAGCACCCCCCCGAGACGCTGCCGCTGCTCACCGCGGCGTTGGAGCGGTCTGGAGCGGATCTCGCCGTGGCGAGCCGGTACGTTCCGGGGGGCCGCTATGTCACATTCGAGGCGTGGAGGCGGGTCGTCTCCCGGGTGGCGACCCGGGCCGCCCAGATCCTGCTCCACCGGGCCCGGCGCGTCGCGGATCCGCTGTCCGGATTCTTCGCCTTCCGCCGGGCCGCGGTGCACGGCGTCCGGCTGAGGCCCGTCGGGTATAAGATCCTTCTGGAGATCCTCGTTCGGGGCAACTTGTCCCGCGTCGTCGAGGTCCCCTACAGCTTCGAGATCCGGAGCGCAGGCCAGAGCAAGCTCACGCCGCGGCAGCACTGGGAGTACCTGCAGCACCTGTGCATACTCGCCGGCGGGCAGTTGAGAAATCTTCGATCCATCGAGGTGGCCGTTCTCCCCGCCCCCCTGAGGAGCGGGGCCAGCGAGTAAGACCGGTCCGCC
>VBAN01000268.1:0-8931 GCA_005882445.1 Candidatus Segetimicrobium genomatis
ATATCTCGGCGAGACTGCTCGCGACGGTCCCGGTCGTCGTTGGCGTCACCTTCGCCGTCTTCGCGATGCTCTTCCTCGTCCCCGGCGATCCGGTCAAGATGATGCTCAGCGAGTTTCAGACGAACCCCGAGCAGATCGCGAGGATGCGGGCGCAGCTGCACCTCGACGAGCCATTCTACCGTCAGTACGGCCGCTTCGTCTGGGGCGCCGCGCACGGCAACCTCGGTGAATCGATCCGCGACCGGCGTGCCGTGACGGCGGAGATTACCGAGGTCCTACCCGCGACCGTGCAGCTCGCCACGGGCGCGCTCGCCTTTGCCGCGCTGCTCGGGATCACGCTTGGGATCGTGGCGGCGATCCGCCAGAACTCCTGGTGGGACCTGGGCTCTACGGCGGTGGCGCTCGCCGGCGTCTCCATGCCCTCGTTCTGGCTCGGGCTGCTGCTGATCTTCGTGTTCTCCCTCCACCTGGGATGGCTCCCCGCCGCGGGGGGCGGCGGCGCGGCGCACCTCATCATGCCGGTGGTCGCCCTCGGCCTGGGGGCGGCGGCGATCATCGCGCGCCTCACCCGCTCGAGCATGCTCGAGGTGCTGCGGTTGGAGTACATGACGACCGCCCGCGCGAAGGGGCTGGCCGGGCCGGGCATCGTGCTCCGCCACGGACTTCCGAACGCCCTCATCCCGATCGTGACCATCTTCGGGTTGCAGTTCGGGAGCCTGCTGGCCGGCACGGTAATCATCGAGACCGTCTTCGGCCGGCCCGGGATCGGCCGGCTGCTGGTCAACGCCATCCTGGACAAGGACTTCCCGCTCGTGCAGGGTGTGGTGCTCTTCGTGGCCGTGGGCTACGTGCTGATCAACCTGGCGGTGGACGTGATCTACGCGGCGATCGACCCAAGGATCCGGTATGGCTGAGGCGGCCGTCCCGCGGGCGGCCCGCGGTGGGCGCGCCCCCTGGGCCCGGGTCGTCCCGCGCGTCCGCAGGCACAAGGGCGCCGTCGTGGGGACGGGCATCGTGACGGCGCTGGTCCTGGTCGCGTTCGGCCAGAGCGTGCTCGCGCCCCAGAGCCCCACGAAGATCGATATCGCGGCGGCGCTCAGCGCCCCCGGCCGGACGCACTGGATGGGCACCGACCAGTACGGCCGGGATGTCTACAGCCGGGTCGTCCACGGGTCCAGCATCTCGCTCGTCATCGGCTTCATCTCGGTCGGGATCGCCGCGGCGGCCGGGACCACCGTGGGGCTCGTCGCCGGCTACGACGGAGGACGGGTCGACGCGCTCCTGATGCGCGGCATGGACGTGATGCTGGCCTTCCCCGGCATCCTGCTGGCGCTCGCGATCGTCAGCGTCCTCGGGCCCAGCCTGCGCAACCTGATGATCGCGGTGGGCGTCTCCGGGATCCCCTACTATGCCCGTCTCGTCCGAGGATCGGTGCTCGTCGCCAAAGAACAGCTCTACGTCGAGGCCGCCCGGGTAGTCGGCGTCCCGATCCCGGTCATCCTCATCCGGCACATCCTGCCCAACGTGGTGGCCCCGATCATCGTGGCGGCGACCCTGGGGATGGGGGGAGCGATCCTCGCGGCGGCCGCCCTCTCGTTCATCGGCCTGGGGAGCCAACCGCCCACCCCGGAGTGGGGACGGATGCTGAGCGAGGGGCGGGACTACCTGCGGGATGCCTGGTGGATCTCCACGTTTCCCGGGGCGGCGATCGTGCTCACCGTGCTGGGGGTGAACATGCTGGGGGACGGGCTCCGAGACGTGTTGGACCCCAGGCTGCGCATCTAGCCATGGAGGCGGGAGACAGACTCACGGAGGGAGGACGTCGCATGCGCGAGACCGTCCTGACACCGTCCTGATCGAAGAGATGACCTGGCCCGAGGTGCGGGACGCCGTCGCCCACGGCAAGCGGCGCGTCATCGTGATGCTCGGCGCGATGGAGCAGCACGGCCCGCACCTGCCGATCGCCACAGATACCTATCTCGGGTACGCGACCGGGGAGCGCCTGGCCCGGCGGCTGGGGGATGCCCTGGTCGCTCCGGTCGTGTCCATCGGCTACTCGGTGGGGCACCTGCCGATGGCCGGCACGGTGAGCATCGAGGAGCCGACCCTGGAGGCCGTCATCGTGGACATTTGTCGATCGCTCGGCCGCCACGGCTTCCACGAGATCATCCTCCTCTGCAGCCACGGAGGAAACTATCGGGCCCTCCGAAACGTCCTTCCCCGCCTCCGCGAGGAGCACCGGGACATCCGCATCTCGGCGATCACGGACTTCGACGAGTGGCTGGAGCACACCAAGAAGTTTGCCGGACGCTGGGGATTGGACATGACGCGGCTGGGCGTCCACGCCGCTCAGGGGGAGACATCCCTGATGCTGGCCCACCGGCGGGACCTCGTGCAGATGGACAAGGCCTGCGAGGGCTTCATCGGGGACGCATCGATCCGCTGGCGCTCCAAGGTCCCGCCCCCGATGGACACGATGAGCCCGACGGGGATCCTCGGCGATGCGCGTGGGTCCACCGCGGACATTGGGGAGAAGATGTTCGCGGACCGGATCGAGCAGGTGGCCCGGATGATCGAGCAGGGAACCCTGGCCGGTTGAGAGGAGCGAGCGCGGTGGAGATGGTCGTCGGATTCGTCGGCCTCGGGGCCATGGGCAGCGAAATGGTCAGGCGGCTGCTCGCGGCCGGGCGCAAGATCGCCGGCTACAACCGGACGCGGTCGAAGGCGCAGCCTTTGCTCGACGCCGGGGCTGCACGCGGTCACGGAGGGGCCCGACGGGATCCTGGCCGGGCTCGGGCCGGGGAAGATCTACATCGACACGAGCACGGTCAGCCCGGCGGCGAGCCGGGCCCTGGCGGCTCGGGTGGCCGAGCGCGGCGCGCGGATGCTCGACGCCCCGGTGTCGGGGAGCACGGTCACGGTGAGAGAGGGCAGGCTGTCGTTCATGGTCGGCGGGGAGAAGACGGCCTGCGATGCGGTGACCCCGATCCTGCTCGACATCGGCGCGCGGGTGACCTACGTGGGCGGCCACGGCCAGGGCGCCTTGATGAAGATCGCCACCAACCTGAACCTGGGCGCTCAGATGCTCGCCTTCAGCGAAGGGATGTTGCTGGCCGAGAAGGGCGGCATCCCGCGTGAGCTCGCGGCGGAGGTCCTGCTGAACAGCGCGATCGCCTCGCCCATGCTCCGCTACCGGGGGCCGTTCGTGCTGCGCGATCCCGAGGAAGTCCTCTTCACGGTGAACATGATGCAGAAAGACATGCTGCTGGCGCTGGAGATGGGGCGGCACCTCGACGTCCCCCTGCCCACGACCGCCGTCGCCAACGAGTTTCTGACGGCCGCGCGGGCCATTGGGCTGGAGGACAAGGACTTTGCCGCGATGTACGAGGCGCTGGCCCGGTTGAGCGGCCTCGCGCGCTGAACCCGTCGATACATTCGAACCTAAGACGCTCTACCGTGTTGGGGTCGCGGGTTCTCCCAGCCAGGTCTGAAGTAACTGTTCGGCCCTCTCGGCCAGCTCGCGCACTACCTCGGCGGCGGGCGTGACCTCGCGGACCCATCCGACCGACTGCCCCGCGTAGAGCGCCATCGCCTCGATGGTCCCCCGGGTGGTGCGATCGGGGCGAAAGCCCGCGAACTTCAGAATGGATCTCGTGGTGCCGTCCACCAGCTGCAGTTCGCCCGCGGTCTCGGTGTCGAGCCGCCGGGCCGCCTCCACCGCGGAGGCAAGAACGCCGTGCGTGGATGGACAGAGCGGGCAATCCACCGAGTGGAGCGTGCTTCGGATGCTATCCTCAGACCGGGCCGCGATCAGCGCCGCGATGTACGACGGGTGCGCCGCCGATTCGCTGGTCGCGATGAACCGGGTCCCCACCCGCGCGCCGGCCGCGCCCGCGGCCAGCACGGCGGCCAGGGAGCGGCCGCTGCCGATGCCGCCGGCCGCCAGGACGGGGATGTCGACCGCGTCGAGGACTTCGCTGAGCAGGGCCAGGACGCCGATCTTCCCGCGGATGTGGCCTCCGGCCTCGATCCCCTGCGCGATAATGAAATCGCACCCCGCGTCGCGGGCGGCGAGGGCCTCACGCAGCGATCCCACCTGCCACGAGGCGAGCGCCCCGGCGGAGTGCACGAGGTCGACGAGCGTTCGGTCGGGCTCCCCCCAGAAGAAATCGCAGACCTTGGCCCTTCCGGCCGCCAGCCTGACGCAGTCCCGGTCGAGGAGCGGGATCAGGAAATTGACGCCAAACGGGAGTGCGGTGCGTTCCCGGATCGCCTTCAGCTTCGCCTCGAGGGCCGACGCCCCGGCGCCGGTATCCGTCACCATCCCCAGCCCGCCGGCCTCCGAGACCGCGGCGGCAAGCTCCGCGGTCAGCACCCGCCCCATGCCGGCGAGTTGGATCGGCGCGGAGCAACCAACAAGGCGCGTGAACCTCGTGGACAGCATTGGAGTCCCCCCTCTCCGATCGATTCGAACCTATCTGGCCCGCCCGAGTGTCCGGCCGGGCCGGCACTGCGCGTCCCGCCGCCGCGTGAAGCCCTACTTCGGGATCGCAGTCAGCCAGAACGCCATCAACCCGGCGCTGTTCGGCCGCTGGTCGATCGTATAGATCACGTGGTTGGTCTCGTCGAAGCCCAGGGCGTGGCTGCCCACCGCCGTCGGGATGTTGGCGATCCAGTGGACGGGCGAGCCGCCGAAGATCGCCAGCACCGCCCCCGGCGGAAAGTTGGAAGCGGCGAAGAGGTACAGGTCCTCCTTCGGATAGTAGAACGCCATGTCGCCGGCGCCGGCCTGGCTGAAGGTCGTGATCACCCCGTGCGCCTTCAAGTCCCAGAGGACGGCCATGGGCTTCTCTTTGTTGGAGCACCCCAGCAGCGCCTGGTTCGTCGCCGGGTTGATCGCCAGGCCGTTCGGGTTGCAACCAGGACGTCACTCCTCGGATCGAACTGGAAGACCGCGTTCTGATCAGAGCTGGTCAGGTACATCATCCCGTCGCCGGGGTTGTAGCGGGGCTGCTCCAGCCCCTCTCCCATGTCCGTGAGCTTCTTGATGATCGTGTTGTGGACGGCATCGACCACGGACACGATCCCGTCGTCGCTGTTGGCCGCGTAGAGCTTCTTCTCCCGGGGGTCGTAGTCCATCTCATCCGCCCGCTTCTTGCCGCCGGTGTTGAGCTTCGCGATCACGGTGTTGCGCGTGGGAGAAGCGGGGTCGATATCGATGATGGCCACGCTGCTGTCGTTGGTCCCGGCGAACACCTTGTTCACGTTCTTCGCGATCGAGACGCCATTCGCGGGCCCCGTCGGCACGGTCTGGAGGTACCTGGCGCTGGGGGTCGAGACGTCGAAGATGTCCACGCCCTGGGTGATCCGGTCACCGACGTACATGAGGTGGGCCGCCTGATCGATGTCGATGATGTCGAAGGAACCGGTCTTCCCCTTGATCGGCGGAATCTCCACGTTCGGCAAGGGCAGCGCAACATCGGTCGCGATCACCGGCAGGGTGATCACGAGCAGCGCGGCGCCCCACGCCAGCGCAGACAAGAAGGACCTTGCGCGGCGGCCACGCGGGCCGCGAGGCCCGACCGCACGAACCGTTCCCATAGGGACCCCCCCTACCCGACGATCAAATGGCGGATCACGAGGTCTCCGCATCCTCGCGTTCGCGGGGCCGCGCGGGGGCTCCTGCCGCAGGCACAGGGGATCGCTTTAGGGTGGGCGAACTGCACCTCGTCGCATGAGCCAGCACAACGTCGGCGGTGATCCTGTCGCCACGGTCCCCCGCAGCGCCGGGCGGAAGAGCCCCCGCATCGTCGTGGACCGGGTGGGCAAGAGTTTCCGGCGGGGCGCGGTGGCGGCCCTCCAGGAGTGCAGCCTGGAGATCCAGCCGAGCGAGGTCCTGTGCGTCATCGGGCCGAGCGGCTGCGGGAAAACAACGCTGCTCAGGATCATCGACGGGCTGATCCGGGCGGACACCGGCCGGGTGCTCGCCGACGGCGAGGAGATCACCCGTCCCCGGCGGGACCTCGCCATGGTCTTCCAGCACTTCGGCCTGTTCCCCTGGAAGACGGTGTCCGGCAACGTCGCGTACGGGCTGCGCGTGCAGGGCCGCCCCGACCAGGAGGTCCGCGCGACCGTCCGGCATTACCTCGAGATGGTCGGCCTTCAGGGCTTCGAGGGACACTATCCGTACCAGCTCTCCGGGGGGATGCAGCAGCGCGTCGGGCTGGCGCGGGCCTTTGCGGTGGACCCCAGCGTGCTCCTCATGGACGAGCCGTTCGGCTCGCTCGATGCGCAGACGCGCGAAGTGATGCAGGGGGAACTCCTCCGCCTCTGGCGGATCCAGCGGAAGACGCTGGTGTTCGTTACCCACAGCATCGACGAGGCGATCATCCTGGGAGACCGGGTCGCCCTGATGACGCACCGGCCCGGCCGCATCAAAGAGCTCATCGATGTGGGCATCCCGAGACCGCGCGATCCCGAGGCGGTGCGCGGGTCTCCCCGGTACGCGACCCTTCGCCGCTACATCTGGAACGAGTTGAAGCCGGAAGTGGCCGGGAGCGGGGACGCGCCGTGACGGGCCGGCTCTCCCCCACAGCGATCCGCAGCCTGTCGGTGCTGATCGGGCTGACGGCGTGGGAGATCTACGGCCGGGCCATCCACACGGTGATCTTCGCCTACCCCTCTCAGATCGGCCGGGCGTTCGCCGAGCTCACCCGCACGGGCGAGCTGTGGTTCTACCTGCGCGGCAGCCTCGTGGTCCTGGCGCTGGGCCTCGCGCTGGCGATCGCGATCGGCATCCCGGTCGGGGTGGTCATGGCCCGTGGGGCCACGGTCGAGTACGCGCTGGAGCCCTACATCAACGCCCTCTACGCGACGCCCACCGTTGCCCTGATCCCGCTGATCGTGCTGTGGGCCGGGTTCCAGGTGAAGGCCAAGGTGATCCTGGTCTTCCTCTTCTGCGTCTTCCCCGTCCTCATCAACACCTATCAGGGGGTCAAGCACACCGACGCGAAGCTGCTCGAGGTCGCCCGGTCCTTCTGCGCGGGGGAGTGGTCGATGTGGCGCGACCTGATGGTGCCGTCCGCGGCTCCGTACATTCTTGCCGGGATCCGGCTGGGCATCGGGCGGGGGCTCGTCGGGATGATCGTCGCCGAGTTCTACACGGCGATCACCGGGCTCGGCTACATGATCGTCCAGTACGCCAATAACTTCCGGACCGACCGGCTGTTCGTCCCGATCGTCGTGCTCATGATCCTGGGGGTCGGCCTGACGAGCCTGCTGCGGAGGATCGAGCGCTCCGTGGCGCCCTGGCTGCACGTGGCGCAGCAAGAGTAGCTTCGAGACGCGAGGAGGGGGAGCGCACATGTCCAAGACGCAGGGACGGCATCTCATCGCCGGAATCCTCATCGCCGTCGCGCTCGTGGGCGCCGGCGGGGCGGTACGGGCGCAGCCGAAGCTCCGTGTGCTGGGGCTGGCGATGCCAACGACTCCGCCCAACCTCGTGCACATTCCGCCGTGGGTCGCCCAGGAGACGGGCATCTTCGCCAGGTACGGCATCGAGGCCAAGATCTTCACGTTCGAGGGCGGCCCCGCCGCTCTGCGCGCCCTCATCGGCGGCCATGGGGACGTCCAGATCGCCGCGCCCGGCGTGCCCCCGTTCATCGCGGCGACCGCGCGCGGAGGGGACTTCAGGGCGGTCGGCACGTACGCCATGAAACACCCGGTGGCGATGGTGGTTCAGGCGGAGATCAAGCGGTGCGAGGACCTGCGCGGGAAGAAGATCGGGACGCCCGGAGGCGCCGGCGCGTACGCCGAAGTGATGGCGCGGGCGGTGCTGCAGTCCTGCGGCTCACCCCTCGGGACGTGCAGTACCTCAACATCGCCACGGGCTCGCGGGTCCCCGCCCTGGCGACCGGCCAGGTGGACGCGTTCGTCATCCACGTCGACCAGGTCTTTGAGGCGGCGAAGGTGAAGCCCTCGCTGCACATCCTGGCTTACCTCTCCGACGTGCTCCCCAAAGGCTGGTACGCCGCCTACGTGACCACCGGCGATGTCATGCGCAGCGATCCCAAACTGCTGCAGGACGCCGTCTCGGCGCTGGTGGAGGCCAACCGGTTCATCTACAAGAACCGCGACCGCACGATCCAGATCGGCGTCAAGTTCACGAAGTTCGACCCGGACATCGTGGCCCGCACGTATGACGCGCTGGCGGCGCGTGGAATCTGGCCGGTGAACGAAGGGCTGCGCCGGGACGTGGTCGAGGCCGGGCTGGACCAAGAGGTCCTGAACGGCACGATCACGCCGGACGTCAAACCGACCTACGACCAGGTGGTGCAGTTGGGCTTCGTCACCGCGGCGATGACCAAACTGGGCCGGTGGACGGGCGACCCGCGGTGGCAGTAGCGGATCCCACGCTCACCCGCGTCGTCCAGAGCTGGCAGCCCCGGTTTCTCGCGAACGGGATCGACCCCAACGACTACCAGCGGACGGTCTCCGGCCTCGCGGCCTGGGAGGAGTGGTACGCGGCCTGGATGAGGCTCGGCGGGGAGCACGAGCGGCTGGCTCAGGACGCCTCGCGGGACGGCCGGGAGATAACCGCCGGTGAGGCCTATTACCGGGCGGCGCTCGCCTATCACTTCGCCGTCTTCAGCTGGGTCCACAACCTCGCCGAGTACGACGCGGGGCACCGGAAGCGCGTCGACTGCTACCGCAACGCCCTGCCCTTCCTGGATCCTCCCGGTGAGCGCGTCGAGTTTCCGCTGGAGACGATCCGGATCCCGGCGTATCTCCGGAAGCCCCGCGGCCTGGCCCGTCCGCCGGTCGTGCTCTTTCTCTCCGGGCTGGACTCCGCCAAGGAGGAGCACGCCACGTTCGAAGCGTTCTTCCTCCGGCGGGGGCTCGCGACTCTGACCCTGGACGGCCCCGGCCAGG